>CAIRFY010000165.1 GCA_903877945.1 uncultured Oscillochloris sp.
AGGACATGGTTATCTGCCCAGCCTGCGGCCACGCCAACCCGCCCGGATCGCGGTTCTGCAACGCCTGTGGGTCGCGGGTGTCTTTCGAGAAGGCTCCGCGCCATACGGTGATGGTACCTATGCCCGGTGATCTGGAGCAGGCGGTAAGCACACCGGTCGTGCGCCCGCTCCCCTCCCTCGCATTGATGTCGGATGTCGAACTACTGCCGGGATCGCTGATCGGCCCTAGTGGACGCTATGTGCTGGAACACGCCATTGGTCGAGGCGGATTCGGCCAGGCGTATCTTGTGCGCGACCAGCAGCTCGGGCGGTTCTGTGTGGCGAAGCGGCAGATCCCTAATCCCGAGTGGAGCGCACGCATGCGCGAGCAGGCGTATCAGAACTTCCGCCGCGAGGCCCAGTTGCTGAGTACGCTGAATACGCCGGGGCATCCCAATATTCCAGAAATCTTCGAGTATATCCCTGGAATTCACTGCCTGGTGATGAAGTATGTGGAGGGCCGCGATCTGACCTGGATCCTGGCGGAGCGCGGCGGTAAGCTGCCCCTCGATGAGGGTCTGGCGATTATGCGTGATGTCTGCTCGGCCCTGGCCTATATGCACAGCCGTAGCCCCGAGCCGGTGCTGCACCGCGATATTAAGCCCTCAAATATCCTGATCGATAGCGCCGGGCGAGTCTGGGTGATCGACTTCGGACTCTCGAAGGCGACACCGGTGCAGGCCGTCGTGACGGACTCTCCGCACACCCAGATGGCTGGCACCTTCGGGATTACCCCGCCCGAGCAGTGGCGCGGCGAGGCGGTGCCCCAATCTGACATCTACGCGCTCTGCGCAACCCTGCATATGACCATCACTGGCTACCAGCCGGAGATGGGCCGCTCGGACATGAGCGACTTTATGAGCGGCAAGAAGGTGCCCTTCCCGAGCGCCCGCAGCATCGAACCGACGATCCCGCCCCTGGTGGATGCGATCATCACCCGTGGTATGGCCTTTAACCCAGCCAGTCGGCCAACCGCCGCTCAGTTGCTCAGCGCCCTGGAGATGATCCTGACCCCCAAGGCCCGCGCCGATCTCCAGTCGCCCGATGGTGTGGCCATTGCCGATGAGGCCGCCCTCGCACACTGGACAGAGGCGCACTGGGATCAGGCTGCGGCCTGGCTCTATGGCAGCCTGGCCGACCAGGTGACGCGGCTGTGGGGCAAGAACCACCTGGCTGGCGATATTCGCACACTTGTTGCCAACAACGCCGCTGATCAGCACGCCGGGATTGATGATCTGCTCGCGCTGCTCGATCCCAAGGGCTATGGAGCCATCGGCGCACAACTGACGACCGACCGGCGTCTGATCGACTTTGGCCAACTCGGCCCCAAGGATTGCCACGAGGAGAGCCTGCATCTGAGCAATGCGGGGCGACGCTACGTGCGGGTCGAGATCCAGGCGCCGCGCTGGGTGGTGCCGAGCGCACTGAATGTCTCGCTGCCGCCCGGCCACCAGCAGAAGCTCCGGCTCACCGCCGACATGCGCCGCGCCACTACGTCGGGTCGCCTGCGCGATGTGGTGCTGCTGCGTGACCGCTCGGGCACGGCGTTCCGCGTAGACGTAGAGGCCCGGCTCTCGCACTGGGGCGCGATGATTCAGTTCATTGGCGGGTCGCGCCGATCAAACTGGGAATCTGGCGAGGTGCGCGCCCTGCGGCAATTCAATGCCCATCGCGGCGGTGTCTGGGCGCTCGACATAAGTCACGATGGGCGGCAGATTGCCTCGGGTGGCTGGGATCAGCGGGTGCGCCTGTGGCGAACGTCCGACGGGGCGAGTGAGGGTGCCCTCGACGACCACGGCGGTAACGTGCTCTCGGTGGCCTACAACCACGATGGCCGCTTCCTGGCGGTCGCTGGCAACACCGATCAGATCGAGATCTGGACTATGCGCGGCCGCCGCCTCATGCGGTCGATCCGCGACCAGCACGGCTATCAGGAGAGTGTACGTTTTAGCTCCGACGACCAACTGATCATCTCAAGTAGCGGCGACGGTCGGATCTGCTTTTGGAGGATCAACGATGGCTCGCTGGTGCATGAAATTCAGCCGCAGGTGCGTGCGCAGACAATCGCCGTTCACCCGGATGGGCGTAGCCTGGCCCTCGGCTGCGCCGATGGCACGGTACGTCTGTGGGGAATCCGCGAGGGTACGCAGATACAGGCTCTGGGCGGCCACAACTCTGGGGTAAATAGCCTCGACTATGGTCCGAGCGGGGGCTTGCTCGTTTCGGGCGATGGCGTGGGAGTCGTGCGCCTGTGGGATCTGGACACCAGCAGGGTTCGCCAGGAACTGCGCGGTCACCAGAACGCTGTGCGCTCTGTGGCCGTCCACCCCGATGGTCAGGCGGTGGCCTCGGGCGGGGTGGATGGCAGCATTCGGCTCTGGCGGGTGAGCGATGGGGCCTTGCTCCAGGTCCTCACCGGCCAGGGCAGCGGCGTACTGCGGGTGGTGTTCAGCACCGCCGGGGATTTGCTGGCCTCGGGCGGCAGCGATGGGGCCATCCGGCTGTGGCAACCAGGGTAGGCTGCCATAGCCAAGGTACTTCTGTCTGTTGCGCGAGGGCCACGTCAGAGTCTTTGGGCTACACCCCAAACCCGCTTTTTGTTGGATGTTGGCGGCTTTGCCGCCAACA
>CAIRFY010000166.1 GCA_903877945.1 uncultured Oscillochloris sp.
AGGATGCGAGGATGCGAGGATGCGAGGATGCGAGGATGCGAGGATGCGAGGATGCGAGGATGCGACGAGGCGATGCTCTCGCATCCTCGCGTCCTCGCGTCTCCGCCAAACTGTCACGCTGTTCTGAACCATGTCTAATCTGAAGGGATACGATCAATGACTGATCTGAATCTGTCCGCTGGCGTCACGATCACGGGGGCGATCAGCCCCGCCTTCGCCGAGATTCTTACCCCCGAAGCGATCAACCTGGTTGCCGTGTTGCACCGTCGCTTTAACGGGCGACGCCTTGACCTGCTTGCCCGCCGCCAGGATCGCCAGGCCCAGCTTGATGCGGGCAAGCTGCCGGATTTTCTGCCTGAAACCGCCGGTGTCCGCGCTGGCGACTGGACAATCGCGCCCTTCCCGGCGCAACTGAACGACCGCCGCACCGAGATTACCGGCCCGGTTGACCGCAAGATGATCATCAACGCCCTGAACTCGGGGGCCAAGGTGTTCATGGCCGACTTTGAGGACTCGAACACGCCGACCTGGGAGAATACGATCCAGGGCCAGATCAACCTGCGCGACGCTCTGACCCGCACGATTAGCTATACGTCGCCCGAGGGTAAGCAGTACGCTCTCAAGGATGATCCGGCGGTGCTCTTTGTGCGCGCCCGTGGCTGGCACCTCAACGAGAAGCACGTGCTGGTAGATGGCGAGGTGGTCTCGGGCGGGATCTTCGACTTCGCTCTGTATCTGTTCCACAATGCGCGTCAGGCGATCAGCATTCAGGGTGGCCCTTACTTCTACCTGCCGAAGCTGGAGAATCACCTGGAGGCGCGGCTCTGGAATGAGATCTTTGTCGCCGCCGAGGGGTTCCTGGGCCTGCCGTTGGGTACAATCAAGGCCACGGTACTGATCGAAACCATCTTGGCCGCCTTCGAGATGGACGAGATCCTCTACGAGCTGCGCGACCACTCCGCCGGGCTGAACTGCGGGCGCTGGGACTACATCTTCTCCTGCATTAAGAAGTTCCGTCACAACGCCGACTTCGTCCTGGCCGACCGGGCGCTGGTGACGATGACGACGCATTTTATGCGCTCGTACTCGCTGCTGGCGATCAAGACGTGTCATCGCCGTAAGGCCCACGCAATGGGCGGTATGGCCGCGCAGATTCCAATCAAGGGCGATGCGGTCGCCAATGAGGCGGCCCTGGCCAAAGTGCGCGCCGATAAGGAGCGTGAGGCCAGCGACGGTCACGACGGTACCTGGGTGGCCCACCCCGGTCTGGTGCCCATCGCCCTGGAGGCGTTTGACACGCACATGCCGACGCCGAACCAGATCAACCGCGCTCGTGAGGATGTCCATGTGAGCGCCGCCGACCTGATTACCTTCGGGCCTGAGGGGCCGATCACCGAGGCGGGCCTGCGCCTGAACATCAACATCGGCATCCAGTATCTTGGTTCCTGGCTGGCTGGTAACGGCTGCGTGCCGGTCTTCAACCTGATGGAAGACGCGGCGACGGCTGAGATCTCACGCGCCCAGATCTGGCAGTGGATTCGCAGCCCCAAGGGTGTGCTTGCCGATGGCCGCAAGGTGACGGTGGAGATGTTTCGCAGCATGCTGCCCGAGGAACTGGATAAGGTGAAGCAAATCCTTGGCCCAGGCTATGCCGAGGGTAAGTACGGGGAAGCCGCCGAACTCTTCGATGAGATCACCACCAGCGATACGTTTGTGGAGTTTCTGACCTTGCCGGGGTATGCGCGGATCGACTAGGATTTTCTGTCTTAGGCATGGTTCAAACCAGCGTGACAATTCAGCGACGAAACGATGACGCGGTGAGGCGCTCCGTATCGCCTCATCGCCTCATCGCCTCATCGCCTCATCGCAAGACTGTAAAGCTGAATGTGCCCATTTTGAAACA
>CAIRFY010000167.1 GCA_903877945.1 uncultured Oscillochloris sp.
CACCCCCCAGCCCCCTCTCCCCGTGAGGGAGAGGGGCAGGGGGTGAGGGGGCACGGTCAGCAACGGATTTCTTATGTGAAAAGTATTGGCTTCAGCCCCCCGGCGGACTTTCCTATGACACAGTGACGATTTCTTCAATAAGGGCGGGCGCTGTCACCGGCTCATCGGCGATGATGTAGGCGGACAGAAGACGCGGCGCAACGCCCTGGGCGTCTTCGGAGTTAGCGGCGTGAATGGACAGGAGCGGCGCACCTTCCGCAACCCAGTCGCCCACCTTGGCGGCGAGTACGAGTCCGACACGATGGTCAATGCTGTCCGTTTTCCGCGCCCGCCCGCCGCCTAGGGTGTTGCAGACCAGGCCGAGGGTCTGGCCGTCAATGGTGGCGACGTAGCCGGAGCGAGGTGCCGGAAGGACGATCTGCGCCGGGGCGGTGGGCAGGCGGTCGGGGTTTTCGACAAAGGCCAGGTCGCCACCCTGGGCGGCGATCATCTGGGTGAACGTGGCCCATGCCGCGCCGCTATCGAGAGCCTCGCGGAGCAGCGCCCGTGCAGACTCAGCGCACGGGCGAAGCTTAGCCATCTGCACAAGCTGGGAGCCAAGGGTCATGCACAGCTCGACAAGATCTGCCGGACCGCCGCCGCGCAGCGCGCCGATGGCCTCACGCACTTCTAAGGCGTTACCGATGGCGAATCCGAGAGGCTGCTGCATCGAACTGAGTATAGCAGATACCCGGCGACCGGCGTGGCTCCCGATTGCCACCATCGTGCGGGCCAGCGTGCGCGCATCGGTGAGCGTATGCATGAACGCGCCGCTACCGTACTTCACATCCAGAACAATGCAATCGGCCCCGGCGGCGAGCTTCTTACTCATCACGCTGGCGGCGATCAGCGGGATCGACTCGACCGTGGCGGTGACATCGCGCAGCGCGTAGAGTTTCTTGTCGGCGGGGGCGAGATCGCCGCTCTGGGCGGCCACCACCAACCCCACCTCACGGACGAGGCGGCGGAACTCCTCGGCACTCAGGTTGGTGCGCAGGCCAGGGATGCTCTCCAGTTTATCGACGGTGCCACCGCTAAACCCCAGGCCGCGCCCGCTCATCTTGGCCACCGGCAGACCAACGGCGGCGACCATAGGCGCAAGCAGCAGGGTCGTCTTATCGCCGACGCCGCCGGTCGAGTGCTTATCAACCGTAAGCGGCACCAGATCGTGCAGATCGAGCATATCGCCGCTGCGGGCCATCGCCATCGTCAGGTCAGCGGTCTCGCGGTCGTCCATCCCGCGCAGCACCACAGCCATCGCCCAGGCGCTCATTTGGTAATCGGGAATATCGCCGGTGACGTAGCCCGTGATCAGCCATGCGATCTCCGCGCTGGTGAGCGTGCCGCCATCTCGCTTCTTTGCGATCAGATCTACAGCCCGCATGTACTCACTCCCCCTGCCAGATCGTCACCCGGTTGCGTCCGGCATGTTTAGATTGATATAGCAATCCTAAATTGGTTATGAAAAGGAGTCGAGCCTTTAGGTGGCCTTATCCGGCTAAAGCCTTGACTCCACACAACAACCCCAAGAGGATTGCTATATAGAGTCTGATCCGCCTTGATAATCAACTCCTCTTCCTTCACATATCGGCGTAAATCTTCGTTCGCCGCTTCCAACAACTGCTCGTTCCGTTTTCATTCCGTAATATCCATCCAGCTTAACAGTTTGGGCTCATGCACCGCGCTCCGTTGCGGCAAATCTGCAATCTAAAATCTAAAATCTAAAATCTGAAACACGCCTTACCCGCGCAGAGCGCGGATCGCCCGTGGCAGATGGGGCAGCACGTCCGATGCCAGCGTACCGGCCTCGCCAAGATCGTCACGGACGCGGGCGCCAGCCGCGCCGTGGAGATAGACCGCGAGGGCGGCGGCGTCGAAGGCAGTCAGTCCCTGGGCCAGCAAGCCGACGATAGCACCGGCCAGCACATCGCCGGTGCCCGCCGTGGCGAGGGCCGGGTTCGCGCCGTTGTAGACAAGGCTGCGGCCATCTGGGTTCGCAATAACCGTAGTTGCGCCCTTGAGGACGACGACCTGGCCCCACGCCTGCGCAGCGTCGGTGGCGCAGGCCACGAGGTCGGCGGGAAGTTCGTCAACTTTGAGCAAGCGGCGCATCTCGCCGGGGTGCGGGGTGAAGACAAAGAACCCGTGGGGCAGGTGTTCGGGCCAGTCCTCAATGGCGGCCAGGAGGTTGAGTCCGTCGGCGTCAAGCACGGTGGTTGGCAGATTGAGCGCCTTGCCCCCATCCGACGGGGCCGCTGCCGACGGGCCGGATAGGAACCCGACGCGGGCGCGGGCCTTGGGCTGCTCCAGCCCAAAGATGCGCCGAATAAACTCCTTGGTCGGGTCGGCTGTGCCCAAACCGGGGCCGATCAGCAGGGATGTATAACCCTCCAGCGCCTTGCCAAGCTCCTCGGCGGCGTTTGGCCCGATGGCCCCCCACTCGCCCTCGGAGAGCGGCAGCAACGTCACCTCGGGGCCACGCCCGCCGGTGCCGAGCACCGTGCGGCTGGCGGCAAGCGTGACCAACCCGGCCCCGACGCGCCCGGCCCCGGCGCAGGCCAGGGCGGCGGCTCCAGGGTAGTGCAACGAGCCGGCCACGATCAGCGCCTTCCCAAAATCACCCTTATGGGCATCGGCGGGCCGCGCAGGCAGCAGTCTGCGGGCATACTCAGCCGTCACTATCTCGCTCATACAAGCCTCCAAATTCTGTGGTGGAATCCCAATATCGGCGAGGGAGATCGCTCCGACGGCGGCTCGTCCAGGGTAGAACAGCATGCCGCGCTTGATCACCCCGGTGGCGACAGTCAGATCTGCGCGGATGGCGACACCTGCCACTGCCCCGCTGTCTGACTCGACCCCCGTGGGCAGGTCAATCGCCAGCAGCGTGCAGGACGCGCCCCGCGTGGCCCGTATTTCGTTCACGGTTGTGACAATATCGGCGAGGTCGCCCGTTACCGGACGCGAGATACCCGCGCCAAGCAGGGCATCAACGACCAGATCGGCGTTTGCCAGCGCCACGCGCAGAGTCGTGCGGTCACGGTCGTCCTCTGCGCACAGTTCGGCGATGCCGCGTTGGCGGCAGCGCTGGCGGTTGGTATCCGCCGGGTCGTCAGGGCGGTGCCAGAAGTAGATCTGCGTGGCGCAACCGGCGTCGTAGAGGTGTCGAGCGACCACCAGCCCATCGCCGCCGTTGTTGCCTGGGCCGACGAGAACCAGCGCCCGCCCGCCGTACCTCAGGTGCGCAAAGGCAACCTGCGCGACGCCCCAGCCGGCACACTCCATCAACCCGGCCCAGGTCGCTCCGGCATCTACGGTGGCGCGCTCAAGGGCGCGCATGTCCTGCGTGGTCACCAGCTTCATGGTGGCCCATTGTACCGTATCTTCGCTTCGCTCAGTGATGAGGTGATGAGGCGAGGAGGCGAGGAGGCGAGGACGCGAGGAGGCGAGGACGCGAGGAGGCGAGGACGCGAGGAGGCGAGGAGGCGACGAGGCGAGGAGGCGAGGACGCGAGGAGGCGAGGACG
>CAIRFY010000168.1 GCA_903877945.1 uncultured Oscillochloris sp.
AATGTACCCATTTTGAAACATGCCTGAGCCAACGATCACGAACAAACGGCCACCGACGAAGCCCTGCTTCGTCGGTGGCCGTTTATTTGAGCGATAACTCTATCCGAACCTAGCGACTAATTGTGCTGCGCGTTGCCTTCCGCTATCAACGTGTTGTTGGACAAAACCCGCCCGGTATTCGCTTCAACATAGATCGTGCCCGTGTCCATCGTCACAATGTAGGCGACAGTTCCCTGGTAGGATGTGATGACAGGGGCTTCGATGATCGCTGCATACGGCTCGGTATCCTTGGCAATGCCGCCCGCCTGTTCGTACGAGATGGCATAGGTGGGCGACTGGACAACAACCGGCTGGGCGATGTTCGCTGCGCTGCTAGATCGGCTCCAAATCATCGTAACCATCGCCATCAGTGCCACCGCCACGAACAGAACCGGAAATACACGAACAATGAGGGTCTTCATAAGTGCTTGCCTTTCGGTGATGATTAACTAAACCTGTACTCAGTATAAGACTGCCGAATTGGAATTGTATTAAATCAGAAGGTCATTTCTTTTAGGAATTTCTTATCTTGTGTTAGATACGAAATACTCCGAAAACTTCTTCATTGATACACATAAAAGCCTCGTTTTAGTTAGGAAAACGAGAGGTAATCACTTGTTTGTTAGTATTGACATCGAAATACCACAAACTACAATGTACGATCAGGGCTTTTCACGCACCTCTGCCTAGTACGTCGCCATTGCCAACAAAAAGTAACGGGGGTACTCTAAAAACCAATACTTTTCAAATAAGTCGATCCTGGATCGACCGTGCCCCCTCACCCCCAGCCCCTTTCCCTCACGGGATTTAGGAGAGTACATCCCTTCCTGGTGCGGAATACTCCCCCTCTCCCATTCAGGGAGAGGGAGCTGGGGGGTGAGGGCTGAGCGGCGATCACACGACTTTGACGTAGCCCTGGGATGCGAGTTGCATGTACTTGACACTTGTGCTATACTTCGGCCAGAAGCAGGGCGGATCCCTGCAAACCTCTTCGGGTTGTGTCGGTGTAGCGCCAGTCACACCGACCGTCACTCCCCAATCTTCCAGATTCCTGATAGATAACACCTGTCGCATCAACGCCATGCAGTCCACTGCGCGGCGTTTGTGAAAGCCAATCGTCGGCTTTCACCTATACATCTTCCGCACCACATGTCCGTAGGCTCGTGGGTTCCAACGCAGCGTTAGCGACACGGCGTGTCCTATCTGCGCCTCTTCGTCCCCGTTCAGGGTAGTAGGGGGGTGTACTAGTTGGTGTCCCACACCAGCTTTGCCTCCGCGCCCATGGGATGCCCGTACCAACACCCGCACACCAGCACCCGCACACCAACACCCGCACACCAACACATGACCGCAAGGAGAACCCCGTCGTGAACGTCGCAGAATTAGAGTCAAAGACTCTCAGCGACCTGCGCGAGATGGCCCGCAAACTTGATATTACTGGCTTCAGCGGGCTCAAAAAGCAGGATCTGATCTTCAAATTGCTCCAGGCACAGTCGGAGGAGCAGGGCAACACCTTTAGTGATGGTATCCTCGATATTGTCTCGGACGGCTTTGGCTTCCTCCGTACCGACCGGATGCTGCCCGGCGCAGATGATGTCTATGTCTCGCAGTCGCAGATCCGTCGCTTCGGCCTGCGTACCGGCGACCGGATCTGGGGCCAGATTCGCCCTCCAAAGGAGAGCGAACGCTTCTTCTCGCTGCTGCGCGTTGAGATGATTAATGGGGTTGACCCGGAGACGGCTCGCAAGCGCCCCTCGTTCGATCAGTTGACCCCGATTTTTCCTAACGAGCAGATGAAGCTAGAGACAGAGCCGACTTTGCTCCACACCCGCCTTGTCGATCTGATCGCGCCGATTGGACGTGGCCAGCGCGGGCTGATCGTCTCGCCCCCTAAGGCGGGTAAGACGATGCTGCTCAAGGCGATTGCCAACGGCTTGACCTCGAATTATCAGGACATCCACCTAATGGTGGTGCTGATCGGCGAGCGCCCTGAAGAAGTTACCGATATGCGGCGGAGTGTCAAGGGCGATGTGATCTCATCCACCTTCGATGAGCCGGTCGAGGATCACACCAAGGTCGCCGAGATGACCCTGGAGCGCGCCAAGCGCCTCGTCGAAGGCGGGCAGGACGTGGTGATTCTGATGGACTCGATCACGCGCCTGGCCCGGGCCTATAACCTGGATATGCCGCCCAGCGGGCGCACGCTCTCTGGCGGTATCGATCCGGTTGCGCTCTATCCGCCCAAGCGGTTCTTTGGTGCCGCCCGTAACATCGAGGGTGGCGGATCGCTCACGATCATCGCCACGTGTCTGGTGGACACCGGATCGCGCATGGACGATGTGATCTACGAGGAGTTTAAGGGCACCGGCAACATGGAGCTACACCTCGACCGTAAGCTGGCCGAGCGGCGCATCTTCCCCGCCCTCGACATCCAGCGCAGCAGCACCCGCCGTGAGGAACTGTTGCTCAGCCCCGACGCGCTGCGCCAGGTCTGGACGCTGCGACGGATGGTGAGTATGCTTGGCGATAATGAGGGCACCGAGCTGATGCTGACCCGCATGGCCAAGACGAAGACGAATATTGACTTCCTGGCTACCTTGAGCAAGGGCGGACAGCCATAAGGTCGTTGTAGGGGCAAGGCAATCGTGACACCACAAGCGGCGTCACAATTGCCTCGCCCCAATTTTATGGCCCCATACGTTGAGGTAACAAAACCGTTGCACTCCACGTACAATTCAGTAGAATTGACCGATGTCGCGCTCCTCGCGCACGTACCGTACAGGAGGATTAACCCTATGCGATGCACAAGCTGTGACGCCGAGCTTGCCCCCAGCGCCCGATTTTGTACCATCTGTGGCACTGCAGTAGCAGCCTCAGCCGCGTCGAGCATTGGCGGCGTATCTCAGTCGATGGCCGATGTCTACGACAACCGCCCCGGTGAGCGGATCGACCTGCCCGATCCGGCAGTGGTCGGCACGGGGCAGGGAGCCAGCGGACTACAGTATAAGATCATCGGTACGACGATGCAGGCGGCGGTGATCGAGATCCCTGCCGGGCAGACGATCTTCTCTGAGCGCGGCGGTATGAGCTGGATGAGTGCCAACATTGTAATGGAGACGAACATGGAGGGCGGCCTGGGCGGCGCGGTCAAGCGCATGTTCTCCGGTGAGTCGCTCTTTATGGTCAGCTTCACCTCGCAGGGCGGCACCGGCATTGTCGGCTTCTCGGCTGAGTTTCCGGGCAAGGTTGTCCCGCTTAACCTGGGCGCGGGACAGCAGATGATCTGCCAGAAAGACGCCTTCATGTGCGCCGAGCGCAGCGTGACGCTCGATATCCACTTTCGGCGCAAGCTGGGGGCGGGCTTCTTCGGCGGTGAGGGCTTTGTCATGCAGAAGATCACCGGGCCGGGGCTGGCCTTTGTCGAGCTTGATGGCGAGATCGTTGAGTACACGCTGGAGGCGAACCAGGTGCTGAAGGTGGATACGGGCCATGTGGCGATGTACGAGCCGACGGTACAGTTCGACGTGGAGATGATCCGTGGCTTTAAGAACATCCTCTTCGGCGGCGAGGGTCTGTTCCTGGCTACCCTGCGTGGCCCAGGGCGGGTCTGGCTCCAGACCATGCCGGCGATGAACTTGGCCAAGAAGATCGCGCAGTACCTGCCGAGCAGCGGCGGCAGCGGCAGCAGCAGCAGCGGCACGAACATCAACCTGGGGAACCTGTTCGGGAAGTAGGGGCGAGGGGGAGGGGCGGTGAATCACACAGGGCCGGGCGAATACTCGCCCGGCCCCGTTGATCTGGCCTCTGGAGGAGTCCGATTAGACCAAGTTGATCAACTCGTTCGCCGTGCGGCGCATATCGAGGAAGACCAGGCCGAGTTTGGCGCGGCTCTGAGCGAGGGCGGTGAGCACCGCCTCCTCACCAATAGCCATGAGGATCACATAGCCATCCTCACCACGAACGAAGACCTGGTCAAGCTGGCCGCGACGAAGCTCGTTGGCGATACGCTCACCAAGCGAGAGCATCGCTGCGCTCATCGCCGAGACCCGATCCTCCTCAACATCCGCCGGCAACGCCGAAGCCATGATGAGGCCATCAACACTCACAACCGCCGACGCCTCGATGTCGGGCGTGTTCATAGACAAGGCCTTCAGATGCCGCACCATCTCTTCGGTTCTGCTTGCCATTCAGATCCTCCTTAGGGGCCGTCAGCAGTTCTGGAGCAGAGGCTAGAACGAACTGGCAATTGATGCCAGGATCATACGGGCCGCGATTGACGGCCATCCGGGTTCATTCTACTACATTTCTAGGGCGTGGGCAACTCGTTTGCTTCGTGGTAATCAGGGCATAAGCAAAGTCGTGTGATCGCCGCTCAGCCCTCACCCCCCAGCCCCCTCTCCCTGAGCGGGAGAGGGGGAGTCGGACGCATCCTGATGAAGAATCTCCCCTCTCCCCGTGAGGGAGAGGGGCTGGGGGTGAGGGCCGGAGGGTGACTTTGCAACAGCCCTGTCGTGGTAATCGGCAAAGGGGACTATAACCAGCAACGAAGTATAATGATTAGCTCCTATAGTAGATTATAACACGCATGCATCACTGTTCTGCGTTGGCCCTGGGGCTATGGCGCGGACGGCAGACTGAGCCGCTCACGCAGGGCGCTGTCGGCCCCGGTGATGGCCTGTTCGGGGGTGAGCAGACGCCGCAGCACATTGGCCTGCATATCCGAAAGCACTCCCCACACGGGGTCGTTGGCCTGGCGGCTATTGGGCATGGGTTGACCCTGCTCGGCCTGGGCGCGAAAGATCAGGGCCGCCGCTCGGATCTGCGGATCTATGTCTTTGGCCGCGCCGATATTGAGGCGCATAAGCGTCGGTTGGCATCCGACGCGCAGCAAATCGGTCTGGGACTCGGCGTCGATCAGGTAGCGGATGAAATCGACGGCGGCCTGGCGCTCAACTCCGCTGATGCGGGTGTTCAGCACCAGGGCATCGCTCTGGACATACGGCTGTGGGGGGCGGTCGCCGTCGCTCAGGCGCGGCAGCAGGGCCACGCCCATGTTCTCATGCCAGAGGCCGTGGTAGGTGTTCAGCGCATGCGACCAGTCGAAGGTCATCAGAGCCTCGCGGGTCGTGAGGGCGTTATCGACGGTGATGCCATCGGTGCTGGCGAGAATGCGCTCGTCGTTGTGTAGGCCAGCCAGCCAGTTTAGCCACGCCTCAGCACCGGCCCGCCCATCGAGGCCAAGCACAAGGTTGTGCTGGTCGTCGAAGACGCGACCGCCGAAGGCGTAGAGGTAGCCAATGGTGCGGTCGAGGCTGAGGTTCAGGGCCATCCCCCAGGTGGGCGGATCGCTGCGCGTGTCGGTGAGTCCACGGGCCACGGCGAGCAGGGTGGTCGTGTCGGTCGGGGGCGCGGACGCGAAGTTAGCCTTATTGTAGTAGAGGGCCAGGGTGTCGAAGGTGATCGGCACGCCGTAGAGGGCGCTGGTAGTGGCTAAGGATACCTGCGCGCTGCCCAGGGCCTGCGGGAGCAGTTGGCTCAGATCGGCTGCGGTGAGCAGATCATCGAGCGGGAGTAAACTACCTGTCTCGGCCAGACCGCCAATAGTGTGACTCTTGAGGATCGCCAGGTGCGGCCCGCCGCCCTCGGAGATAGCGAGCGCCAGGTCAGAGGTGAGGGAGGCGACCGGATGCGCCTGGAGTACGATCTGGGCAGAGAGGCTGCTGCGGTTGTAGCGCTCAATCAGGGAGGAGAGGACGCGATCCTGGGGGTACGACCAGTCGTGCCAAAGCACCAGCACCGTTTTTGTCCGCTCGCTCGCGGCGACTGTAGGTGCGGTAGGATCGCTCGACGGAGGTGTGGCAGGGGTACTACAGGCGATCATGGAGAGGAGGGCCATCCCGATGGACAGAAGGTACCTCGTGTACTGCCGTACGGTCAATAGGGAGCCTCTCTTTCCAAAGAGAACGGCGGCAGTATAGCACGCCGCTGGATGACGGCGCAAAGTGCGGTACCATCATGATACAGGGCTATTGCAAAATCACGTGATCGCCGATCAGCCCTAACCCCCAGCCTCTTCCACGGGATGCCCCCATCGGGGGGGCGCAGAGCGGGCGACTGACGTCGCGTCACAGGAGCCTACGGCTGGCCGCCTACGCGGGCGGATCCAGCGTCGGCGACGGCCGCCGCCCGGCGGAACGCCTCGCAGGCGCGACTTCAGTCGCCCGCCGGGGGGGCCGATAAACCGCATTGTCATGCGGTAGAGAGCCGAGCCGGGGCATGAAGGCCCCGGCTCGGCATACGACGCCCGCGTGCGCGGGCTTGGACAGCCCGCAAGGCGGGCGTCGCACATGGAGCCGGGGGCTTCAGCCCCACGGCGATCTCGTTGAAAGGACGGGTGGGTGATGTCAGTCGCCCGCCAGGGGGGCCGATAAACCGCATTGTCATGCGGTAAAGATATGCCCCGTGAGGGAGAGGGGCAGGGGGTGAGGGTCGCACAGAACTGTAAAGTAAATGTGCCAATCCTGAAACCTTGTCTATTGGGCATGTTTCAATCTAGCGTGACAGTTCAGCACCGAGGCGCTGAGGCGATGACTCGATACGAGCGCCTCATCGCCTCGGCGCATCATCGCACGACTGTCACGCTGAATGTGCCCATTTTGAAACATGCCCAAGCGTTGAAGTCGCCCACGATTTTGCATCAGCCCTCGCGATGAGCGTGCGCTATACTTTGGAAAAGCAATCAGTGGAGGAGAGGAGCGCACCCATGACCATCATTCCCGAAGTTGTTGCCACCATCGTCGATCTGTACCTGGAGGCCGAGCGCCGGGCGATGCCGGCCGAGCCGATCCGCACGCGCTACCCGGAGATCACCGAGGAAGACGCCTACGCTATCCAGACTGAGCTGCTGCGGCGCAAGCTGTCAGACGGTGCCGTCGTTGTTGGCTATAAGGTCGGAGCCACAAACGCCGGTGCCCAGGCGAACTTTGGCCTGAGCCAGGCGGTCTACAGCGCTCTGCTGCGTCACGGCCAGGTACTCAACGGTGGGTCAATCGAGGGCCGGGATCTGATCCACCCGCGCCTAGAGTGCGAGGTGGCCTTCCGCATGGCCACCGACCTGATCGGCCCCGGAGTGACGCCCGAGGCGGCTCTCGCGTCCGTCGCCGAGGCGATGGCCGCCTTCGAGATCGTCGACTCGCGCACGGTGGGTTGGAGCGGGAAGATGCCCGAGATGATCGCTGATAGCGCCTTTGTGGCGCGCTATGTGGTGAGTGAACAACGGGTGCCGGTCGTTGGGCTGGATTTGGTTGGGCTGAGGGTGACGCTGCTAAAAAACGGCGAGCAATTGGCCCAGGCCACGGGCGCGAACGTACTCGGCAGTCCCGCAAACTCCCTGGCGTGGCTCGCAAACCGCATGGCCGACCACGGTCGTGCCTTGCGCGCTGGCGACATTGTGCTGGCCGGGTCGCTCACCCCTCTGGTGAACGCGGCTATCGGCGATAGTTTCGAGGCTCGTTTCGATCATCTGGGCACTGTGCGCGTGCGCTTTGTGTAGCACAAAAACGGGGAGGACGCGATGAGGCGAGGACGCGGTAGCATTGCCTCGTCGCGTCCTCGCCTCGTCGCAGAACTGTCACGCTAGAATTGCTAGATCCGAACCTTGATCGCCTGCAGCCTACTTCTTGGCGCTGTTGGCGGCAGTGACCACCAGACGACCAAGCTCGTTCTGAGCCTCGATGGCCTTCTGGGCGGCGTCCTGCCAGCTCGCGACGATCTTCTGAGCCTGCGACGGATCCCAGTTCTGGCTAAGTGCCATCGGGTCAATCTTCTTCAGCACGTCGAACCAGTTCTCCGAAAAACGTACCTGCGTATCCGTCCAAGAGCGAGTCATCTCAAGGATCTGGCGGGTCACCTCAACAGGGGTTGTGGGGACGCCGGGCAGGCTGGGCATGTTTGGCAGGCTGGGCATATTTGGCAAGCTGGGCAGGCTGGGCAGGCTCACTGACGCAGCAGCTACGCCCTCGGCCCAGAGCTGGGTGAGCTGAAGCTGCGACTCAAGAGCCTGCTTGACCGTGCCGCGCCAGGTCTCGACGACCTTTTGCCAGCTCTCGGCGCTCTGGGGGGTAGCCGCGAGCTGCGCCGAATTAAGCCATGTGTCCCACACCTTCTGCTGCGTGCCAGTCCAGGTCTTGATCATATCGTTCGCCTGCTTAGTCCAATCCATGGAGACCTCCTCGTATATGTAACCTTTACGGTTATCGCTCCCTAATGCGCCGCACGTACGGCGTCTGATCTGAGCGTACCCGTACAGGTTACAGCAGAGTTACGTTTCGCGAGATATTGACGGTGCTACATAATCATGCTGAGCGCAGCGACGAATCTTTCCCGGCTCCTAGAGTCGCAAGATGGTCGTCACGTATCCGCCCGTCCGACATCTGAAGTCGCACGCTCATATCGCCCCGGCTGGGTCGAGTCATGTCGAACACGGCTCGTAGCAACGCCTCGTAGGCGGGGGATAGCTCGCGCTTACGTCGGCCCATCACCGTGCGGGTCACGCTGATCATGGTGTCGATGCGGTACTCGCGGAAGACTTCGCCGCCCCATGTGAAAGCTGGTACGGTTTTGGGCGCACTGTGGACGCCGAAGATGTTGCTGGCAGTGCCGATCACGGTGCCACCGTTGAGGTGTAGTCCGATCCCGAGCTTGACGTGGTCGGCCAGGAAACAGCCGAGCTTGAGTACTCCGCTGTCGAGTTGGCCGATGCCGTCCAGGGCCATACGCACGCTGCCATAGTTATTTTTCAAGTCGGAGTTGGTGGTCATCGCACCGATGTTGACCCATTCGCCTAGCCACGAGTGACCCAGGAATCCGTCGTGGTGCTTGTTCGAGTAACCCTGTACGATGCTGGCCTCCACCTCGCCGCCGATCCGGCAAACCGGGCCAATGCTCGTCTCGCCACGGATGCGGGCGCTGGCGATCAGCGTGCCTGCGCCGATGTAGGCTGGCCCTTGGATGAAGCTGAATGGCTCGATGTGCGCGCCGCCCTCGATGAAGATCGGGCCATCGCGTGCGTCGAGTACCAGGGGGCCGTCGAGCCGCGCCCCCGGCCCAACGAAGATAGATGTGCCGCGCAGTACCACGCTCGGGTCGTTGCTCACGTAGGCGGGCAGCCGTGCGCTGAGCAAGGGCAGGTCGCGCACGATCTGTTCGCCCGACTGGCCGATCAGATCCCAGGGGTAGACAATCCGGGCCGGGGCGTCGGCCCCGCACAACTCGACCACACGGGCAAAGCGGGCCAGTTCGTCGCGGGCGTCGGCGGCCTGCTGATCGCGCAGGTAGTAGAGTACCGCGCTGGTCAGAGCTGGCGTGAGCCGGGCACCAATCAGATCGCCGTCAGCGAGGTAGACCGTGTTCACCGGCTCGGCGAGCAGCCGAGGCAGCCAGTCTAAGCCGAGACAACGCCCGTTCACCAGCACGGTGGGCTCGCCGCTGTACATGGCCGCCAGGCCACCCGGCGGCCCGTAGTAGCCCATCAGGTGGGCGCGGGCCATCCCGAGCGCAGCCATGCCCGTCATTGCGGCGGCCCGCTCGCGCACGGTGTAGCCGCCGCAGCGCAACTCGAAGACTGGCCGGGCCTGGGTTATGATGGCGAGGTTGCGCCAGTGTTCATCTTCAAAGACGATCAGGGTCATGTTCTTCGCAGAAGCTCAAGCACCGTGGCGGTGAGCTTATCCGCATCGTGGCGCAGCACATGTACCGCTCGGCTCTGATCTGGATTGTCGAGCGTCGCCGTGTACTGGATCACCGACGAGGCCAGGTCGGCCTCGATCACGACGCTGCCCTCGATCACCAGCCGCCGCTGACCATCGCGGTCGCCCGGCAGCACCGCCGTCTCCTCATACTCCTCGGGTGAGAGGTAGACCGGTGACTGGTGAGCGGCAGCGTAGAGGCGATGAACGTCGGAGTTAATTCGCTGGGCATTCACCAGCACATAGTCGGGGGCGAACCCGGCGTAGCGCTTGATCTCGCGGATATGGTCGGCCACGCTGAATCCCGTGGTGCGGCCAGGCTCGGTCATCAGGTTGCAGATATAGAGCTTGCGTGCGGCGCTTGTACTCACCGCCTCGCGAAAGGCATCGATCAGCATATTCGGGATCACGCTCTCGAACAGGCTGCCTGGGCCAAGAATGATCGCGTCGGCGTCGCGGATGGTTTCGGCCACCAGTCGTGGCAGGGGCGTCACCGCACCGGCGGGGTCGCGCAGGGCGAGACGTGCCACATGGTGTTCGGCGATCTGCTGATTCAGCGCCAGGTGGCGCACATCGGCCACCGTACCGTTGTCCAGGGTCGCGACCACCTCAAGCGGCGCGGGTGCGGGCGTCACGTAGTAGACATTCTGGAAATTGAACAGGCCAGCAGCCCGGTAGTAGTACTCCACGGGGTCTTGAACCGGCACAATGCATGTCATACGGGAGACGTGACCACCGAGGCTGGACAGCACCAACATGCCTGCGCCGCCGGAGAGTACCACCACCTGGGGCGGTTTACCAGACTGGAGAAACCCGTATACGAGTTCGCCATCGGGGCTCGGGGTGTTCTGGTTGATCGGTTGCATCACCCGCCCGCTTAGTTGCCAGATCCCAGAACTCAGGGCGGCAAACCCACCAAGGGTCAACAGCGCATCGCGCCAGACCAGGGGGGCGATCTGGATGGCCAGGAGGGAGACGACACCAAAGAGCAATGTCGCGATACCGACGGCGCTGAGAGCGAGGGGGACGATAATATAGCCGATTCGAGCGAGTCGTCGCGAGATAGTCCGCATAGGTTTGTTATGCTACTTCAGCAGTTCACGCTGCGATTCGATCAAGGTGCGCAGGCTGCCCCCGCTGCGGGCGACCATCTCGGCCACCAACAGGCCGGCGAGGATTGCATCGGGGTAGGCGGCCATGCGACCGAGACTAATCTCGCCATCGGCGCTGATGCCCAGCAAAAGGCTGGGTCGCTCCTGCTCGAGCAACTCGGCGATCCGCGTGTCGGGGCTTGCCATCAACTCGGCCTTCACCCCGCTGGCATCTTCCCATGCGGAGATCCTAGCCCCAGCCAAGGCCGACTCTGCGGCGGGCGGGGGGGCCACCAGTGTACCACGGTGGCGGTGCTGGCGGGCCAGGTAGCCACCGAGCAAGAGGGCCAGTTCGGTTGGATCGAGTTGCTCGCCGTTCTTGTCGATCACCGCCAGAGCCGTGCCATCAGCCGAGATCGCCAGCCCAAGGTGCGAGTCGCTCTCGCGTACCAACTTCTTCAGCCGGTTCAGTCCGGTCTCCGCCGGATGCGGCGTGATCTTGCCGAAGAGCGGATCCGGCTCGCGGTTGATCTCAATCGCCCGCGTCTGCCCGCCCTCGCCCAGCAGCGCCGGGAAGACCCCGGCAGCCGTGCCGTTCATCGCATCCACAAAGATCGTCAGCGAGACCCGACGGATCAGGTCGAGATCCACCGCGCCGCGCAGGGACTCCAGGTAGTCGGCCCGCAGATCGGGCTGGTCTGCCGGGGCGGGGGCGCTATCGATCAGCGGCGCGAACTGCATCTGGGCCTGACTGTTGCCGGTGGTAAGAGCGATTCCGGGGGCGGGCGCGATCAGCACCAGCCCGTTGTAGTAGTAGGGTCGCTTGCGCGCTGTCACCACCAGGGCGCAGTCGGACAGCTTACGGTCGAGGGCGTAATAGACGGCGGGGAGCGGGACGGGGGAAACCGCCAAGCGGGAGCGCACCCCGCAGGCGTTGAGGTCGGCGCTGATCGCACGCGCAAAGAGGCTGCCCATAAAGCGCGTATCATAGGCCACCAGACAACCCCAGCCACGTCCGGCCATGTCACTGGCGATGATCGCACTGCGCAGCCGCACCTGATCCAGGGTAAACTCAGCCGCGTAGACAGCCTCCCAGGTATGGACAATCAGGCGGGAGCGCGGGCTCATAGGCGGTCGCGGAACTCCTCAACCGCCGACATCATCAGGTTGCGGATCTCGCGGGCGCGCTCCATCGTCCCGGCCTCGAAGCGCGTGGTGATCGACGGCTCAGTGTTCGATGCCCGCACCAGACCCCAGCCATTGCCAAAGTCCACCCGTATACCGTCCATATCAAACACCGGGTAGTCTCCGGCGAAACGCTCGCGCACATAGTCGATCACGCGGAACTTCTGATCCTCAGCGAAGGGGACGCGGCCCTCGTCGAGGGAGAGCAAGTCAGGGTAGGGGGCAAGGGCGTCGCGCAGAGTGGTGCCGAGTTGGCTAAGGGCGTAGAGCAGGTGGGCACCGGCGAACGTCCCGTCATCGAAGTAGTGGCCGGGGTAGGTAGCGAAGGTGTGGCCGCTTAGCTCGCCGCCAAGCACGGCGTTCAGTTCGCGCATCTTTGTCGAAATGTTGGAGTAGCCGGTTCTCCACATCACCGGGGTGCCACCGAGGGCGGTAATAGCCTGCGGCAGCACCGCGCTGCACTTCACATCGAACACCACGTGGCCCTTGCGCTGGTCGAGCAGGTAGGTAGCCAGGGCAATCAGGTAGCGGTCAGCGAAGATGATCTGGCCGTCGCCATCGACCACGCCAAGCCGGTCGCCGTCGCCGTCTAGTGCGACCCCGACATCGGCCCCGTGTGCCTGTACCGCCGCGATCAGGTGCTGGAGATTTTCGGGCTTGAGCGGGTCGGGATGGTGGTTGGGGAACGTGCCGTCGGGTTCAATAAAGAGCGGCACCACATCCAGGCCGAGAGCCTGGTAGGTGCGCAGGCTGATCGGCCCACCCACACCGTTGCCACCGTCGAGGACGACCTTTGGCCGCTTCCCGGCAAAAGGCAGCAGCCGACAGACCGAGGCCACATAGGCATCGCTCACGTCGGTCTGGGTGAGTGTGCCGCTGCCGCTGGCAAAATTGCCAGTGAGGGCCACCCGCCCAACCTCCTGCACATCCGCGCTCAGCAGCGGCTCGCTGCCAAAAGTGGGGTGTGAGCGGCGCAGCTTGAGTCCGTTGTACGCAGGTGGGTTGTGACTGGCCGAGACAATCGCGCCCGCATCGAGGCCGAGGTGTTCGACGGCAAAATACATCACGGGCGTGGGCACCTGGCCGATGTCCACCACATCCATACCGGTGGAGCGCAGGCCGCCGATCAGCGCCGCATGAAAGCGCGGCGAACTGAGGCGAGCGTCGCGGGCAACCGCGATACGCCGTCGCCCCTGACGGACGAAGATCGTGCCGACCGCCTGGCCCAGGCGTGTGTAGATCGACTCGTCCAGATCAACATCGACAACGCCACGGATATCATAGGCGCGAAAGATCGTCGGGTTGAGCGCCAGGGCCATCGCCATCTCCTCAGTGCCATGGTCGAGCGATACCCGCATGAGGGCGCGGCTCGTGCTGGAGTGAACCCTCACAGATTGGGGGACGCAACGCTCCACGATCCTAGCGTAAAGGGTCGTATCCGTCAAGGTTCTTTACAAACGGTCTAATCTCCCGTATAATCGGCTTACCAAAGGTTTCAACATGCGGGCGACGTAGTCCGCGACCTGTGGCACGACTGAGAGTTTCGCTCTCAGTTCTTGTTTTGTATCGCCCCAGGAGCAGAGCCACCCTCGGCTCTCCAACGCTGTAGCTCCCCCGGGCGAATGTTCAGCAAAAGGCATTGAGACGATGACAGACAAGCCGACGTACCTGACCCGCGACGGCCGTGCGAAATTGGAAGCAGAGCTTGAAGAGCTCACCACCGTCGAGCGCAAACACATTGCTGAGCGTATCGCGGCGGCGAAGGAGCTTGGCGATATCTCTGAGAGTGGTGAGTACGAGGATGCGAAGAAGTCTCAGTCACTCCTAGAGGGTCGCATCCGTGACGTCAAACATATCCTCTCGCGCGCAGAACTGATCGATGAGGTGTCGGTCGGCAATGGCGAGGTACGTGTCGGCTCATCGGTGACGGTGCGTATGGAGGACGATACCGAGGATGAGACCTGGACTATCGTGGGCAGCGCTGAGGCGAACCCGCGCCAGGGCCGGATCTCCAACGAGTCGCCGATTGGCTCTGCCCTGCTGGGGAAACGTGCCCGCCATAAGGTGACGGTGCAGACGCCCTCGGGGGTAATGAAGCTAACGATTGTCAAGGTGAAGTAGCGCGCCTGCACTGGCAAAGGCCCTGCCCCTTAGACTTGGGGGCAGGGCTTTTTTGGTCTGGAGCCTCGGCGATACCCCGAATCTGACCATCGCTCACGCGCCGAATCAGACCGTACATCTGCCCGGCGAAGGTCGTGACTCCTCTCTCACAACGGGGATAGGACTAATACTTTTCAAATAAGGAATTTGTCGTCGCTCAGCCCTCACCCCCCAGCCCCCTCTCCCTGAACGGGCGAGGGGGAGTATTCCGTACCAGAAAGGGATATACGCCCCTCTCCCCTTGAGGGTGAGGGGGCAAGGTCGATGCGGGATCGGCTTATTTGAAAAGTATTGGGTTTAGGACTGCGATATAATGACGAAGAGGAATGCGAAAACACAGCTTTCGCATTCCTCTTCGTATGATGTCTACATGGGGGAAGGAGCGCAGACGATGAGCGACCCGGTAGCGTTGACTCGCGAGGTGTCCACCTTGGGCGGCGGTTGCTTCTGGTGTATTGAGGCCGTCTTCGACCAGCTCGCCGGGGTCACAGACGTGATCTCCGGCTACACGGGTGGTCGTGTGGAGAACCCGACCTACAAGGCGGTATGCAGCGGCACCACCGGCCACGCCGAGGCGATCCAGGTGACGTTCGACCCGGCTCAGATCAGCTTCCGCGAGGTGCTGGAGGTCTTCTTCAGTGTACACGACCCGACGACCCTGAACCGCCAGGGCGCGGACGTGGGTACGCAGTACCGCTCGGCGATCTTCTACCATAGCGAGGCCCAGCGAGCCACGGCGGCGGCCCTCATCGCGGACCTGAGCGCATCGAAGGTGTGGCCCAACCCCATCGTCACCGAGGTGAGACCGGCCAGTCAGTTCTACGTTGCCGAGGACTACCACCAGGAGTACTTTGCGCAAAACGGGCGGCAGCCCTACTGTCAGTCCGTGGTGGCCCCGAAGGTGGCGAAATTCCGCAAACAGTACGCCGAGCGGCTGAAAAGATAAAACAGCCGGTGGGGCAGCGCATTGCGCT
>CAIRFY010000169.1 GCA_903877945.1 uncultured Oscillochloris sp.
CTGCATGAGGCCGCTTCAGCGGCCGTCGTAGACCTAGCCCGCCCGTTTACGGGCCGGGCGCTCGATGTGACAGGGCGAGTTTTGCGGTAGGACAAGGTTCGCAGATACTTTACAGTTTGTCGCCGGTCAGCCCTCACCCCCCTCTCCCTGAACGGGAGAGGGGGAGTCGGATGCGTCCTGCTGCGGAATCTCCCCTCTCCCTCACGGGGAGAGGGGCTGGGGGTGAGGGTCGTTCGGCAGTAAACCCTAATACACCTACGAACCTTGTCTAAGAACGGAGCTTTCGTGCATCAAGATCTCCTGCGCCGGTGTACCTATTTCACCGACCTCCCTGACGCGATCCTGACCGCTGCGGCATCTGCCGCGCAACTGCGGCGCGTGCAGGGCGGCGAGTTCTTCTTCCACCAGGGTGATCCGGCCAGTCACTTCTACGTACTCGCCGAGGGCAACGCCCGCCTCAGCCAGATTACCCCCGAGGGCCGTCAGGTGATCATGGGCCTGATTGGCCCGTCCCACGAGATTGGCATCATCGCCGCGATTGTGGGTGCCATCTACCCGCTCGACCTCCAGGCTACCCAAGACAGCATGGCCCTGATCTGGGATCGGGCTACCCTGCGCACCCTGTTTGAGTCCCATCCCGTGCTGGCCCTGCGCGCCCTGCACATGGTCTCTGGTCGCTTCGTCGAGCTTCAGGATCGCTACCGCGAACTGTCCACCGAGCGGGTTGAGCGCCGTCTGGCCCGCGCCATCTTGCGCCTGGTCGCCCAGGTTGGCCGACCTGCTAGCGACGGTGTCACCATTGCTATGCCTCTGGCCCGTCAGGATCTGGCCGAACTGACCGGCACTTCCCTCTTCACGGTCAGTCGCACCCTGAGCGCCTGGGAGGATGCGGGCATCGTCCGTAGCGGTCGCGAGCGGGTGACGCTCTGCGACCCTGGGCGGCTCACGGCGATTGCCGAAGATCTGCCCGTGTAGTTTGCGCTAGCGCAACGATCAGCGCCGCCGGATGCGCTATGCTACCGGCAGTGATATTCTTGTGAAGGGGAGTACCGACCAATGTTTTGCTACCAATGCCAGGAGACGACCAAGAACGATGCGTGCGTTATTCGTGGGATCTGCGGGAAGGACGAGCGGGTTGCCAATGTGCAGGACTACCTGCTCTACGCGCTG
The DNA here is from genome assembly GCA_903877945.1 of uncultured Oscillochloris sp. Taxonomy (GTDB): domain Bacteria; phylum Chloroflexota; class Chloroflexia; order Chloroflexales; family Chloroflexaceae; genus Oscillochloris. Next base: position 1,171 of record CAIRFY010000169.1, read on the forward strand.
AAGGGCCTTGCGGCGGTGGGCGTCCGTGCCCAGGAGAGCGCCGTGGCCGACCCGGAGACCGATACGTTCTTGGCCCAGGCTCTCTTTGCTACGTTGACGAACGTGAACTTCGATCAGGAGCGGATTTATAACCTGACCAAAGAGGCGTTCGCCCGCCGCGACGCCCTGCGCGCCCGCGTTCACGCGGCCCGTCAGGCCGCCTGCGTAAAGTGCGCGAGTCCCCTGCCTGCGGCGTCTACGTGCTCGGCTGATGGCGACATTGAGTTCTACGCGGCTATGGGCGGGACGCTCTCGCCGCACGCCCAACCCCACCCCGATGTTGATATCCAGTCGATGCGCGAACTGATCACCTATGGCGTCAAGGGTTTGGCCGCCTACGCCGACCACGCCTACGTCCTCGATCACGGCAGCCCCGAGTTACTGGCATTTCTGCACCAGGCTCTGGCCGCCACCCTCGATGACAACCTGGCTCTCGGCGACCTGATCAGCCTCGCGATGCGCTGTGGTGAACACGGCGTGAGCGCGATGGCCCTACTCGACGCGGCCAACACCACGCGCTTCGGCCACCCCGAGCCCACCCAGGTCAACCTCGGCGTCAGTGCCGACGCCCCCGGTATTCTGGTCAGCGGACACGATCTGCTCGACCTCCACGACCTGCTGCGGCAGACTGAGGGCACCGGGATCAAGGTCTACACCCACGGTGAGATGCTGCCCGCCCACGCCTACCCCGTCCTGAAGTCATTCGCTCACCTGGCCGGTAACTACGGCAGCGCATGGTGGGAGCAGCAGCGCGACTTCGCGGCCTTTAACGGGCCGATCCTGATGACCACGAACTGCATCCAGACGCCACGCGACAGCTACAAAGACCGTATCTTCACCACCGGCATGGTTGGCTTCGCCGGTGTGGCCCACATCGCCGACCGCGAGCCTGGTGGACAGAAGGATTTCAGCCCGCTGATTGCCTTGGCCATGGCCAGCCAGCCACCCCTCGAACTGGAGACGGGCAACATACTGGTGGGCTTCGCTCGCAAGGCTGTACTCGATAACGCCGGGGCCGTGCTGGATGCTGTGAACAGCGGGGCGATCAAGCGATTCGTGGTGATGGCGGGCTGCGATGGTCGCCAGAAAGAGCGCGAGTACTACACCGATGTGGCCCAGGCTCTGCCCCAGGACACGATCATTCTTACGGCGGGCTGCGCTAAATATCGCTACAACAAGCTCAACCTGGGCAGTATCGGCGGGTTCCCGCGTGTCCTCGATGCCGGTCAGTGCAATGACTGCTACTCACTGGTCGCGATAGCCCAGGCTCTCGCTTCAGCCGTGGGCGCGAAGCATATCAACGACCTGCCGATCTCCTACGACATCGCTTGGTACGAGCAGAAAGCGGTGCTGGTGCTGCTTTCCCTGCTGCACCTCGGGGTCAAAGGCATCCGGCTCGGGCCGACCTTGCCGGCCTTCCTCTCGCCGAATGTGGCGGCCTTCCTGGTAGAGAATTTTGCGATCAAGGGCATCGACACCGTCGAGAACGACGTGGCGGCAATGATGGTTGGGGCGTGATCAAGGGTAGGGAATGTCCACACACATTCCCGCGTATCTCCATCAGTTCTCCATAGTCTGCTGCTATAGTGAGGGTGTAGAGATATTCGCCCGGAGCGTCCGGGCAACCATCACGGAGCACTCTCATGAAACGCACTCTAAGCCTTATCGTCGCCGGGATCGCCGGTGCCCTCATTGCCCTGCTCGCCCTAAACTATGCGAGTGGGGCTTTGGCCCAAGGATCAGGTGGACAGCCCGCCCAGGCAACCCCCGGCAGCGGCCAGATGATGGGTGGGCGCGGCCAGATGGGCGGGCGTGGCCAGATGATGGGCGGCCCGGAAGAGTCCCTCGTCGGCATGGCCGCCGCGCAACTGAACCTCACCCAGGCCGAACTGGTTGCCAAGCTCGGCACGGACGGCACCATCGCTGCTGCGCTCACCGCCGGTGGTGTGGACCCGGCGGCCTTCATCGACACCTTCGTCGCCTCACGCGCTGAGCGACTCGACGCGGCGGTTGCTGCCGGTACCACGAGCCGCGCTGACGCTGACGCCCGCCTTGTGACGGCGCGATCAATGGCCACCACCCGTATCTCTCAGCCCTTCGCCGCCCGCAGCCCCGCAGGCCAGGGCACCGGCACCGGCACCGGCTTTGTGGACACCGATGGCGACGGGATCTGCGACCGGATGCCCGCTGGAAGCCAGGGCCATATGGGTGGCGGCCAGGGTGGAATGGGCAGCGGACGCGGCCCGCGCCGGTAGTACAATCTCTCGGGCTATCGCCCAAAAACCTACATATGTTTGGGTGAGATTGCCAGCCTCGCTGGCAATCTCACCCAAACATATCGTCATGTCACAGGGAGCATCGACGATGCCGCAGACCATCCTGGTAGTGGACGATGACCGCGAGATCGCACGCCTCGTGCGGGCCTACCTAGAACAAGCCGGGTTCCGCGCCAGTTGCGCCAACGATGGGGCCAGCGCCCTACGCGCCGTGCGCAGCGAGCGCCCCGACCTGCTGATCCTCGATCTGATGCTGCCTGATCGCGACGGCCTCGATATTGCCCGCGCCCTGCGCGCCGACCCCGCGACCTCCACGATCCCGATTATTATGCTCACGGCACGGGTTGACGACACTGACCGCATTGTCGGCCTGGAACTGGGTGCCGACGACTACATCACCAAGCCCTTCAACCCGCGTGAGGTGGTGGCCCGTGTCCGCGCCGTGCTACGCCGTGCGTCCGGCCCAACAACCCCCGCGCCACGCCTCCAGCACGGCGAACTGACCCTCGACCTGGACGCCCATCGCGCCATGGTCGCCGGTACGGAGGTTGAACTGACCCCCACCGAGTTTGATCTCCTGGCCCTGCTGCTACGCAATCCTGGCCACGCCTTTACCCGTACCGAACTGGTGGAGCAGGGACTTGGCTACGCCCACGCCGGACTAGATCGCACCGTCGATAGTCATATCAAAAACCTGCGCAAGAAGATCGAACGCGACCCCAGCGCCCCGCCGCTCATCGAAACCGTCTACGGCGTTGGCTATCGCTTACGCTAATGCAAAATGCAAAATGCAAAATGCAAAATTGGCAATACCGCAAAAGTCACCCTGTCACGCGGAGCGAAGCGAAACGTCCCGGTGTGCATCCATC
>CAIRFY010000170.1 GCA_903877945.1 uncultured Oscillochloris sp.
CAGCCAGTCCTCATCGCCAGAGGGACAGATTGCGTGCTGCTGGGCAGTGTTGACATCAAGCGGGCGCGCTGCGGCGGGGCTGTTATCCGACTCGAATCCATCCTTACACACCGGGCCGGGTGTCGGCGTGATGGTGGCCGCGCCAGTGGTAGGCGTAAGCGTCGGTGTTGGCGTGAATGTGGATCCGGTAACGGTGATCGCCAGTGTGAAATTCATGGAAATACTGGTCTCGCCCGTCGCTGAGCCCGTGACCGTTACCAAGACGCTATATTGCCCAGGAGCCTGCCTTGAGTCGGTGGAGTTCGCGAAAAGCGTTATATCCTGAGACGATCCAACCCCAATGAAAATGGTGCCAGGGTTCGTCAGCGTGAATCCGGAGATGCTGGCGAACGAGAAGCTGAAATTACGATCAACTGAACCCGCATTGGGGACATTGTTATTTAGAACTGTAATGGTCGTTGAGTTAGATCCGCCGGGCGCAAGACTTATCTGCGGATTGTTTGGAACAACAATAATTGCCGCCTGAGCCTGCGCAGGGACGACACCCCAAAGTTGGGTTCCAAGAAGCACGACAATGATGAAGAGGATAGCAACACTTGCATGACGCATCTGAGAAGATCTATTCATCGGGGCGCAGTGCTCCGGGGTATGCATGAAAGGTGGGAGGAACCTGCCGCATTATAGCTTTCCGGTGCAGCGGGTGTCAAGACGATAGGGAGGATCATGCCAGGGCATGAGCAAAGTCAGCTCCGGCCCCCTCACCCCCTGCCCCTCTCCCTCACGGGGAGAGGGGAGATTCTTCATCAGGATGCGCTCGGCTCCCCCTCTCCCGCTCAGGGAGAGGGGGCTGGGGGGTGAGGGTCGTGCGAGACTGGCACCTGAAACCCTGTTTTATAATGAGACTCCGGGTTGGGGCGGGCATATCCGTGGTCGGCAGAGGCAGCGCGGTGGGCAGACGCAGGTCAGTCAGCGTAGCATTCGTTCACCCCTTCACAGCACCTGTATAATAGAGACATGTCATGACGCAATGAGACAAAGGATCGATCATATGCAAGAGTTCTTTGAGTTCGGAATCGGATCGCGTGTCCTGTACAAGCTTGGTCTGGCCAGCGAACTCGGCCCGATAATCGACGAGTTGGGTGCCCAGCGGATCTTTGTTGTAGCCGACAAGGGCGTGGTGTCTGCCGGGTTGCTCGCCCCGGTTCTCGATGGTCTGCGCGGCAACGCTGAGATCGTTGGCGTCTTCGACTCGGTGCCGGCCAACTCCTCGGTGGCCAAGGTGATGGAGGGTGCCCAGGCCGCCATTGCTGCCGAGGCCGACCTAATCGTCGCGATGGGCGGCGGTAGTCCAATCGATACCGCCAAGGCTATTCGGATCATTCTGACCAACGGCGGCCAACTGCTCGACTACCAGGGCTACAATGTCATCCCCGCACGCCTCACGCCGATGATCGCCATTCCCACCACCAGCGGCACCGGCAGCGAGGTCACTCCCTACGCGATGATCCGTGATGAAGACCAGGATCTCAAGCTGAGCTTCACCAGCCGTTATCTCGTGCCCGACGTGGCAATTCTCGACCCGCTGCTCACCCGCTCGCTCCCGCCTACGCTCACCGCCGCCACCGGCATTGATGCCCTCTCGCACGCGATTGAGACCTTCGTTTCTACCGAAAACAACCCCTTCAGCAACGGTCTCGCCCTGACAGCAATCGACTTGATTGCCAACAACCTGCGTGACGCGGTGCAGAGCGGGAACGACATCGACGCCCGTGGCCACATGCTGATCGCCGCGTGCATGGCGGGCATGGCCTGCGCAAACAGCTACTTTGGTGTGATCCACGCCCTCGCCCACGCCATCGGCGGCAAGTTCCACGTCCATCACGGCACGGCCATCTCGATCTTCATGCCGGTCGGGATGCGCTTCAACAGCGCGGTGGTGCCTGATCGCTATGTGCGGATCGCTCGTGCGATGGGGGTGAACGCCGGCGGGCGCAGCGACAAAGAGGTGATCGCCGATGGCATTGGCGCGGTGGCCACACTGGCGCTCGACTGCGGGCTACCCGCCCGGCTGCGCGATGTGGGCGTGCCTGAGGACGCCCTGCCCGAGCTGGCCGAGATCGCCCTGCTCGATGGCGCAATCTACCACAACCCGCGTGTCGCCACTGCGGCGGAACTGTTGGAGATGCTCAAAGAGACGTGGTGATCTTTTTGCTCAGCCCTCACCCCCCAGCCCCCTCTCCCTGAGCGGGAGAGGGGCTGGGGGTGAGGGGGCAAGGTCGCCGCGCAACCCTAGATGATCGTCCCCGGCGCGACAGATGCGCCGGGGGCGATGATTGCGCCCCGGCCAAGCACGGCCCCGCGTGTGCAGAGCAACTCACGGCTGAGCAGCCCGGCGCTGTTGGCGGTGGGCCGCAGTTCGTCGAAGACCCGCGCCCGCAGGCTGGCCCCTGCCCCGATGGTCGCTCCGTCATCCAGCCAACTGCTCTCGACCACGCAGCCCGCCCCGACCCGTGCGCCCGCCCCGATCACCGCGTGGCGTACCACGGCCCCGTCGCCTACCTCCGCACCCGCCTCCAGGACTGATCCCTCGACCACGCAGCCCGCCCCGACCCGTGCGCCCGCGCCGATCACCGCCGGGCCGATGATCCGGCTACCCGCGCCGATCCGCGCCGTAGGGCTGATCTCCTCGCTCTGGCTACCCCGGCGGGCCAGCAGGAACTGGGCCGCGCCGAGGGCCTCCCAGGGCGTGCCTACCGGCATCCAGAACCCTGTACAGACGTGGTAGCCCACCGGGCCAGCGGCGGCCAGCAGGCCCACCAGGTCGGTCAGTTCGTACTCGCCTCGCGGCGAAGGGGTGATCTGGGCCAAAGCGGGGAACGCCGCCGCGTCAAGGTGGTAGATCCCTGGATTGGCCAGCGCGCCGGGCGGCGGGTTGGTCGGCTTCTCGATCACGCCGCGTACCCACTCGCTCTCGCCGATGTCAAGCACCCCGAAGCTACGGGCGTCCTCAACGTGCATACCCGCCAGACTATGGCGCTCAACGCAGACCCCCAGGATGTCGGCCTGGGCCACCAGATTATCGCCGTAGAGCAGGAAGAATGGCTCGTCGATCTGGCCCACGGCGAGCAGCGCCCCGGCGGTGCCGTTCACCTGTTCCTGAATCACGTAGCGCAGGGCGATGCCCCGGTACGTCTCTCCGAAGGCGTCCTTAATATCCTGGGCGCGGTAGCCGACCACCAGGGTGGCCCGCTCGATCACGCCGACCATCTCGTCGAGAATATGTGCGAGCAGGGGCCGACCAAGCAGCGGGATAAGTGGTTTGGGTCGATGTGACGTCAGCGGGCGGGTGCGCTTCGACTCACCGGCGGCCAGAATGACGGCGTGGCGCGTGGCACAGATTGCCGACGCAGGGCTGCGCGACATGCGGGGCTCCTCAGATAGAAAAAAGCTGTTAGCGCGAATAAGTCCTGGGTCACGTTGGTTGGCGCTGGGAGCGCGGGCGTCTCGCCCGCTAGGATCTTGCGCCAGCCAGCGTAACGTCACCAGAGCAGCGGTACCGCATAGCTGCGGAAGGCGTGGTCTGCGCTCACAATGGTCATATCGACGACTAGTGCCTGGGCGATGATCAGTCGGTCGAAGGGGTCGCGGTGGTGGGGCGGGAGCGCCTGGAGCGCATAGATATGCGGAAGATCAATCGGGAGTACCTAGATTCCATTGATCTGCTGCTGCTCTTGGATAAGATCCGGCAGCGGGCTGGGCAGCGAGAGCTTGCCAAGCTAAGTTTTGATCTGCATTTCCCAGACACTGGCGAGGCTCAGAGCGAGTCCATTGCGGCAATCCTGGCAGGCTTCGCGTGCGGCTGGCGACAAATAGTGCTGATCGCCAACGATCCAAAGAAAGGTGTGGGTGTCAAGCCGCAATTTCATCGTTACCGCCCAGCCAGAACTCATCGGGCAGTTCTGCATCGAAATCGTCGCTTATCCACATTTTACCTGCATGCAGACCAAAAATCCGTGGTGGGGATACGCTCGCACCAGAGGATTTTTCCGCATACTGCTGCTGAAGCCCGCGTGAGAGCGCCTGAATCACCTCAAGCTGCTCCACCGGCGTGAGTTGCGTCGCGATCACCAAGACATCGTGTACTGTGGTCATTCACGTTCTCCAATCATCCTGTGCGATCGGCTCACATGGCTGGCAATAGCGCAAAAGACGTTCATGCGCGGGGCGCACACCGCTGCGATGAACATGGTCGCTGATGCCCGGCTATCGGCTATCGGCTATCGGCTATCGGCTATTTTCACATCAGTTACGCTGTCACGCTGAGTGCAGCGAAGAACCCCGACCGGGACGCTGCGCTCAGCGTGACATGGCTTACCGTGTTACGTTTACGATACCTTCTTACGTGTCGGTCGCTTGCGATCAGACGCACGCTTCCAGCCAATCGACTCGATGGCGCGTGAGTCCGGGCCATACTGGGCGAACACTTGGGCCTTGGCGATGCGTAACGCCCCGTGCAGCGCTAGACCCGTCTCGGTCTCGATGTCCTCAGCCGCCAGCAGCGCCTTGTTCGCCTGCTCACGCACATCGCGCAGCCGCGCCGTCTCATGCTCGGCTGCCTTCAGCGTCTCGTCAAGCTGGAGTAGCGCCTCCACCGTGCAGGCTTGGTTGACTGATTGATAGTCGGGGAGTCCGAGAATGCCTTTCAGTGCCGCGCGGTCCTCTGCGATCTCGGTCGGGCTCAGTTTTCGGGTCATACCTCCTCCTTAATGCGTTAGTTAGGATATGTAGCTTCGACGCCCCAGAGGGTTCGATTGTAGTATAGCTACGTGGCGAAAAAAATTGTAACCATAGTTTGGCATCCCCCTCCCCAACCCCTCATCCACCAGGGGGGAGGGGCTTTCTGCATCCTGATGCACGCTACTCCTCCTCTCCCCGTGTGGGAGCGGGGGCAGGGGGGTGAGGGCTGAACGGTTTCGATTCGGGGGGGTTCCCGTTCGAGTCGGGGGGGTTCCCGTGCGATTCGGGGGGGTTCCCGTGCGAGTCGGGG
>CAIRFY010000171.1 GCA_903877945.1 uncultured Oscillochloris sp.
CAGGACGCATCCGACTCCCCCTCTCCCGCTCAGGGAGAGGGGGCTGGGGGGTGAGGGCTGAGCGGCGGCAGATTCCTTATGTGAAAGGTATTGGGGCTAAAGCCCTGCGGCTTCCACGCGGGGTTATTTCTGTGAAGCGAGCGCAGAGCGCTCGCTTCACTACTTTTGTGGTAGTTCGCAATACCGCAAAAGTAACGCTGTGAAGCGTCCTGTCATTCTTCGCTTCGCTCAGAATGACAGCGTTATTTTTGCGGTATTGCGATAGTTCGTAGCGCGGGCTTCCCGCCTGCGGTGGTACTCCTGACCGCCTGGAAGGCGGTGCTACGAACTATAGTTGCACCCTCAGCAGCTTGAGCGGCTTGCCCAGGAACGAGCGTATGTGGCGGCGGGTGCGATCGGGACTCTCGAACTGCGGCCAGTGACCGGCGCGTGGCAGCACCTCTAGCTCCGCGCCGGGCAGGTGATCATCCACCAGACTGGCGTCGCGCAGGGGAACCGTGTTATCTTCCATGCCCCAGATCACCAGCGAAGGTATTGTGACCAGGCTAAGTTTCTCGCTCAGATCGTTCTCGCGCATGGCCCAGAAACACTCGGCGCGTACCCGACCCTGGCCTGGCTGCCGCGCATCGGCCCGCAGGCGCTGGTAGTCGGCCTCGCTGATCTCTGTGCGGTCTGCGAATGATGCCGGTTTCATGAGCCGGTCGGTGATGCGTAGCATGTATGGCTCTAGCATCGCCATGATCCGATTAGCGATTGGGAATCGCTCGATCATGGTGATCGGCGAAATAAAGGCGTTGATCCAGCGTGACAGCTTCCCGCTGATTGTTGGGCAGATCAGCACCATGCGTTCGATCAGCGGCGTGTGGCGTAGGGCCATTGTCACGCTGATCATACCGCCCATCGAGTGGCCCACCAGCACCACCTGTTGCCCTGGGCTGATCTCCTTGATCAATTCGGCTAGCAGATCGGCGTAGGCGTTGATCGTGGCCCGCTGGCGCAGCGGCGGCGACTCGCCGTAGCCCGGCAGATCCACCGCCACGCAGCGGTTGCGCTCGCTGAGCAGCTTGACCAGCGGTGACATCGCGTACCAACTGCTCGACCAGCCATGGATGAGCAGGATCGTCTGCCGATGCGGTGGCCCCTGCTCGCGCACGTGGATATCCTGGCCGCCGATGGTGTAGATCTTCGTCTGCAGCTCGCCGCCCTGGTCACGGCGCGGGGGGCCGACCGACAGCTTGGCATCGGCGGCCTCGGCCACTGATGCCGCGCCACGGATCTGGCGCGCTCGCTCCTGAAGTTGACCAAAGTAGCTCGACTGTGTGATCTGCTCAACCTCGCGCTGTTTCTTCACCAGGTCGATCTCGATCCGCAGTTCGGTAATTTCCTGGCGCAGAGCCTGCTCACGGATGTATGCCGCCAGGGCCGCAGCGGCCAGCGTACCCAGCGACTCAAGCATCTGCGCGGAGACATCGTCGAAGGAGATCACCGTACCCGTCTCGCTTTGGGCGTTGATTAGTTGGAGAACCCCGGTCACTCGCCCGAAGCCATCCTTGAGCGGGATACTGAGCATCGAGGTGGAATGGTAGCCGGTACGAGCATCGAAGTCGCGTGTGCCCGAGAAGTCGTAGCCCCGTGCGTTGTAGGCGTCAGAGATATTGACCGTCTCGCCAGAGAGAGCGGTATGGGCCACCACATAGTTACGCTGGGGTGCCCCGGTATGCTCATCGTAGAGCCGCAGAGGCGGAAAAGGGATGTCCTTGCCGCTGGCTCCGCCCATCATAATGTTTAACGAGCGGGTACGCACGATCATAAAGCGCAGCTTGTTATCATCGGTGCGCAGGTAGAGCGTTGCCCCGTCGGCGTTACAGAGTTGCTGGGCCTCGACAACAATGCGTTCAAGGAGTTGGTTAAAATCCTTCTCGGTTGAGAGGGCCACGCCGATGGGAATGACCACATTGAGCAGGTCGTCGGCGCGGCGCTTCTCGTTCTCGATGCGCTTGAGGTACTGGATCTCCATATCGCGCAGGTGGCGCTTGAAGAGACAGGCTCCAATCCGTGCCTTCAGCAGCACCGGATCGCAGGGCTTTGGCAGGTAGTCATCGGCCCCCAGTTCGATTGCGTGGATCGCGCTGGACATGTCATCCAGGGCCGAAAGCACGATCACCGGCACTCGGCTCAACACCGGATCGGCTTGCATCTCGCGCAGCACTGCGTAGCCGTCCATCCCAGGCATCATAATATCGAGGAGTACCAGATCGAAGGACGTGGCCCGCATGGCATTCAGGGCGGGCCGACCATCGATGGCCTCGGCGACGCGGTAGCCCAGGCGCTTGAGCCGACGCGAGAACATATCGCGGTTCATGTCGTTATCGTCCACCAAGAGCAGGTACCCACCGAAATTGCCAGAATCGCCATCGCTGTACTCGGTGGACGCATCAGTGACCGTAGGCGACTCGGCCAGCGCCAGAGAGCCGGACGCCAACTGGCCGAGCTGGCTCGTGGCTGCGGCGATCTTGCGTACGTCGGTGACGAACTGCTGGCGATCCTCAGTATCGGCGGCGACAATCAATTCAGCGCAGATCTGGCCAATCTCGCCGAGGTAGGGCACGATGCGGCCATACAGTACGCGCAAATCGGAGTCGCGCACGGTGGCATCGTTCCCGGCGAGAATCTCGGTGATAGCGGCCAAAATCTGCCGACCCGCCACCACCACACGGCGCAAATCATCGTAGTGTTCGGGCACACCAAGGTCAGATGTTTCCTCCAGAAGCATCTCGCTAAAGCCGATAATATGGTTTACCGGCGTGCGTAGTTCGTGGCGGATGGTCTGCATGGCGGCTCCACCGTGCTGACTCGCAGTCTCGTGATCGTGTCCATTCACCTGACGCTCCATCGCTTCCCTCATCATGGCCCGTAACAAGATCGTGCCTAATAGAACGAGGGGGCGAAGATTTATTACACCTGAGAGCAGCGTGGCGAGGGATTGACCTTCTCTACAAAAAAAAACCTTGTTAGCTCGTCAGATTTGTCGGCACGGCAGCCCGTTGTGCAGCGACGGTCGGCAGCAGCAGGGCCGCCCCAAGCAGCGTGGTGAGGATCGTGGCTACCCAGAAGACATACGCCTCAGGCACGGTGTCGGTGAGCGGCGGGTGGTAGCCCAGCCCGTAGTCCACATAGATCGACAGGGCGAACCAGCCGATCACACCGAGGCGCAGTGGAGTGGCCAAAGGGCCGATCCGCGTGGCCAGCAGCACGCCCTCGGCCATCAGGCCCATGTGCGAGACAAACAGCATCAGTTCAAGCAGGAATTCGGGGTCGGTGAACCCGGCCACGCTCCAGTGTTTCGCCCAGAAGCATAGCGTCCAGATCCCGTACTTGATACAACTGAAGGCGGCAAACGCGGTGAACCAACCCCTATCCCGTCCGTAGCGTAGCAGCAGGAAGGCCAGGGTGGCCCAGAGCGCCGCCTCCGGGCAGTCGGGGATGAAGGGCCAGGCCCATAGGGGCGACTCCATAAGCATGGGGCCATACCAGATCACCCCGCCCCAGACCACGCCCACAGCGTTGGTCAGCATACAGGCCCAGAAGATGAGCGGGTTCTTGGTGATGATCCCGTACACCCAGTCGATCAACCGCAGCATGGTGTCTCCGACAATGCAAAATGCAAAATGCAAGATGCAAGATGCAAGATGCATCAATTTCTCAATTGTGGTAATAAACATGGTTTCAGGATTAGCAATTTTACTTTACAGTTCTGTGCGACCCTCACCCCCTGCCCCTCTCCCTCACGGGGAGAGGGGAGATTTC
>CAIRFY010000172.1 GCA_903877945.1 uncultured Oscillochloris sp.
ATAAGTAATGACAGAATCTTGATGCATATCCATTGCCCGTCACAATGACCAATATCGCTGTTCAGCCCCCCCCTTTGAAGGGAGAGGGGGGGGGGGTGAGGGCTGCGCTGTACTACGGCGCACTCTGGCCTTCCACGCCCTTGAGCAACTGCGTGGTGTACCAGATCGTCTTGTCGTCGGCGGTGGCCCCGGCGGCCACAAAGGGCGTGCCATCCTGATAACTGAGCGGGCCAGCGTAGAGGTTCAGGCTACCGTCGGCCAGTTTCTTGATGAAGTCATCGAGCTTGGCCTGGTTCTCAGTGCTGAGGGCGGCACCCTTCTCGAAGCCCACGATGCTCGTGTCAGGATTGTTGATGTTCGTCCAGTCGGGGGCGATCCAGTTCCAGCTCTGCGTGAACGTACCCGCCTTCGCGTCGGCGATAACCTTGAGGTAGGTCGGACCCCAGTTGAAGTAGGGTACGCCCAGGCAGACCTCGGGGGCCTGCTCACAGGCGGACTTGAAGTCGTAGGGGATGGCGTAGATCTTCTTGCCGGCCTTGGTGGCCTTGCTGGCTTCGACAATCGCCTCGGTGGTGTCGATCCCGGAGAGGATGACATCGCTGCCGCCGTTGATGAAGTCATTGGCGACGATGGTCGGGTCGAGGGTGACGCCGGGGATATTGAACCAGTTGCCGATCCAGGTAACCTTGAACGAAAGCTTGTCGGCGGGCTTGCCGAGTACCTCCGTCCAGCAGTGCTTGGCCCCGAGGTAGGCCGCGTTCACTAGGCGGCGAGTCTCAGGGTCGATCAGCGGCCCGAGGTACGAGATCTTCCCGGTGGAAGTTTGGAGGGCGGCGGCACAGCCGGCCATCATCTTGCCGTACTCCATGCGCCCCATAATATTGCTGACGTTGGCCGGAGCCTTACCGGCAAGTACCGCGTCGCCCGAGGCGTGGACGAAGTAGACGTTGGGGTTGGCCTTCGCGGCGATGCTGGTGCCGTCGCCGAACTCAGCCGAGTTGGTGACCACAAACTTGGCACCCTGGGTGATCAGTTCGTCCACCGCCTGCTCGACCTTGGTGTTGGGCCGGTCGGCCGGGTTGACCTTATCAATGTAGATGAACTTCGAGCCAGGGATGTGCGCCTCAACGTACTTCATACCCTCGTACTGGGCCTGGCTCCAGCCACCGTCGTTGATCGGGCCAACCAGCACCATGCCAAACACGTAGGCGGCGGTCGTCGTGAGGGTGGCGGTCGTCGTGAGGGTGGCGGTCGTCGTGAGGGTGGCGGTCGTCGTGAGGACGGCAGTAGGTGTGAGGACGGAAGTTGGCACGAGAACGACAGTGGCGGCGGCGGTAGGTGTGAGGACAGCAGTGGATGTGAGGACGGCGGTAGCAGCAGGAGTACTCTCAGTTGCCTTTGTGGCTGCCGGAGCAGTAGAGACAACAGGGGCGGTGGTGGGCGGGCGGGCAGGCGTGCCGCCACAGGCGGCAAGGAGCGTGCCAAGGGCCACGATCAGCAGGGCGGGCCAGTGTTTGAATACGCGGGTCATACTTCCTTCTCCTCTGGGGAATGTGCAAATAACCGGGAACAACAACACGCGGAAGACGACGGAACCCTCCATCACCTCCCGCGTAGAAATATTTCACGTAGCAGCGGGCTGAGAAATAAGGGACACCCTCTCAAAGCTGCGCCGCTTGCTGATAGTATTAAGTTCTGGTTAACGTGGCGGGCTGAGTATAGCCTAAGGTGTACGGACTGTCAATTATCCGCTAATGAGCCGCACCAGCACGGATCCGAGGAAGACAGCACCGAGTCCGAGGCTGAGGCTACCAGCCAAGTAGATCGCCGCACCCACCCAGTTGCCGCCACCGATCATTGCGAAGGTCTCGTAGCCAAAGCTCGAAAATGTGGTGTAGCCGCCCAGGATGCCAGTGACGATCAGCAGCCGCAGCGGCTCGCTGAGAGTAAACTTCGTGGCGGCCAAGGTCAGTACGACGCCGATCACCAGGCAGCCGGTGACATTGATCAGCAATGTGCCGTAGGGGAACCCACTGCCGAAGCGCTGCGCCGCCCAGGTGGAGATCAGGTAGCGTAGGTTGGCTCCCACCGCCGCGCCAATCGCTACCGCGAACATGTTGAGCATCTGTCGCCCTCGCACATAGCATCCTTTCAGGGGTATAATCAGCCGTCGCTCTTTCTGGCAGGTTTTTGCAAGGACTACCAACATCATGCGTAAGGGAATGACCTACGCTGCAGTCTCCTATGTACTCTGGGGTCTGCTGCCGCTCTTCTGGCACGCACTCAAAAGCGTGCCCGCCACCGAGATTCTCGCCCACCGTATTGTCTGGGCGATGGCCGTCACGCTGCTGCTCACCGCCGCCACCGGTCGTATGCCCGCCCTCGGGGCCGCCCTGCACAACCGGCGCGTCATGCTCACCTTCGCGCTCTCGGCCCTGCTACTCACTGCCAACTGGTTCATCTACATCTGGGCGGTCAACGCGGGGTATGTGGTGGAGACGAGCCTGGGCTACTTTATCAACCCGCTGGTGAATGTGGTTTTCGGCATGCTCTTTCTGCGCGAGCGGCTGCGCCCCGGCCAGATGATCGCCATTGGCGTGGCCTTCGCCGGGGTACTCTACCTCAGCGTCCTCTATGGCTCGCCGCCCTGGATCGCCATCGCCCTGGCCGTCACCTTCGGATGCTACGGTCTGCTGCGTAAGACGGCGTCCCTCGGCTCACTGGAGGGTCTGACCCTGGAGACGATCCTGGCTGCCCTGCCAGCCCTGGCCTACCTGATGTTCATCGGGGCGTCCGGCGGCGGGGCGTTCATCCACGCTGGGTTGTCCACCACGCTCCTGCTCGCCGCCTCGGGGATCATCACCGCCGTGCCTCTGCTGCTCTTTGCCTCTGGTGCCCGCCAGATCACGATGGTGATGCTCGGCATTCTCCAGTATATCGCGCCAACGATCCAGTTTATCCTCGGCGTCACGGTATTTGGCGAAACAGTCACGCCGCTGCGGCTGATCGGCTTCGGCCTAGTCTGGCTGGCCCTGGCAATTTACACCCTGGAAGGCGCGGTGGTTGGCGGGCAGAAGAAGGCGCAGGTGCGGGCGGCGGTGAAGGTGTAGGGCTACTCTATGTTCACCCACGCTATCCGCCGCCTGTGGCCCCGCGATGCCGTAGCACCCCGATGGGCCATCGAAGTCGTGATCGCACTGCTGCTAATCGGCGTCGCCAGCGCACTGAGCGGGTTCTTGCTGAATCAGCCCTGGCGCATGCAGATCACCGTTGGCGGCGCAGACTCGATGGCCCTCGGAGGCGGATTCCACGCCAAAGAGGTCACGCCCACCGGTCGCCCATTTCGCTGGACCAACGGCTCCGGGCTGGTGCAGATCCCCCGCACCGGTTCGGTCTCGCTGCTCTCGGTGACGGTGGACTCCGGCACGCAGAAGCCGGTGTCCTTCACCATTCAGGATGATCACTGTCGGTTCGCCCGCTTCCGCGTGCAGCCGGGATTCCGTACCTACCACGTCCTCTGGCCGGACACCTGCTCTACCAACTGGGTACATAACCCTGGTGCGCAGGAGATGATGCTGATCTCTACGCCGCACCGGCCCACGTCGGGAGATATGCGCCTCCTCGGCGTTGTCGTTGGCGCTATCCAGGTGCGCTCGCTGCGGGCCGATCCGCTGCCAGTGGCCCCAATTGCGCTGGTTGGATTCACCATCGGTGCCCTGGTTGCCCTCGTGCGCCCGCGCTCCGTCCGGCGGGTGCTGGCGCTCACCGCAGCGGCGATCCTGCTCCCCTGGATCTACCAGTTCCTCGTATGGAACCCGCCGTCAGCTATGATCGCCACCTGGCTGCCGCTGCCCTGGCTGCCCTGGACGGTGGCCGCAGGCATCTGGGGGCTGACGCTGGCCCGCTGGGCCGAGCAGTCGCGGCTCATGAGCGTGCTGGCTATCCTCAGCGTCGGCGGCATGCTCGTCTGGCTGCTCGGGAGTCTGTTCGTCGGCTGGAACGTCACTGGCCCAGACTACGGGTGGCACCTGAGCCGTGGCGGCTCCTGGGAGCGGGTCTTCCGCGTTCATGGCTACTACCCCTTTGGGTTCCCGCTCATCCTCTGGCTCGGCCAGTTGGCAGGCGGGCAGGATGTTCATTACGGGCGCATTGCGGGCCTGATTTCCACGCTGATCAGCGCCGTCGCCACGGTTGCCCTGGTCTGGCGCATGGGTGGGCGGCGCTACGCCTGGCTCGGGGCGATACTGCTGATTGGCTCGCCGATTTTCGTAGCCTACGGCGTACTCGCCAGCACCGATGCGCCCTTTGCGGCCCTAGCGACCCTCTCGCTCCTGGCGCTCTGCTGGTCGCCCCAGATCACGGTGCGGCAGGCGACTCTTGCGGGTCTGGCGATGGGTGGCGCGTACCTGTTCCGGTTCCAGGCGGTCATGCTGATGATCCCGATTCTCCTCTGGGCCGCGCCGCTGCGGTTCGCCAACGTAAAAATAGCCGATAGTTGGGCCTCACTGGTGGCCTGGCTCTTCCGCCCAGCCGTGATCATCGCCCTGGCGTTCGTACTGAGCAGTGCGCCGCAGTGGATCGTAGAAATCCGCGACACCGGGCGGCCATTTAACAGCAGCCAGTACACCAATATCTGGAATTTCGCCTATGACCGATCTGACGCGGTGCCGAAGGATCAGCCCGGCGGGGGGCTCTGGTACGTGCTCTCCTACGACCCCGCCGCAATCATGCGTAACTGGCTCCAGAACATCAGGGGGTTTGCCGAGCGCAGCGTCCACCAGTTGTTTGTCTGGCCAATCGGGCTGCTCGCCCTGATCGGGGCGGCCCTGAGTCTCTGGCAGGCCACAGATCGTCGCCCCGGCCTGCTGCTCATCTACGGCGCGATCTACGTGGCCCTGGTGGCAATCACCGAGGATAAGGCGCGGTTCTTCCTGCCCGTGGTTCCAGCGCTGATCGCCTTCACGGTCGCGTTGCTGGCGGAGTGGCACGCACTGCTCCGCGCCAGGGGCGCATGGTACGCATGGCTCTACCCGCTCAGCGTTGCCCTGCTCTGGGTGGTGGTGCTTCAGCATGTGCTGGAAGCGGAGCTAGAACTGGTGGCGTATCGGCTCTAAGACAAGGTTTCAGGTGCCAGGTTTCAGCTTTACAGTTTGGCGACGAGGCGATGAGGCGACGAGGCGATGCTATCGCATCCTCGCGTCCTCGCGTCTCCGCCACACTGTAAAGCTGTTCTGAACCATGTCTAAGGGCAAACAACCATGCGATTCGCGCACAACACCCGATGAACATAGCCGCTGATGCCCGGCTATCGGCTATCGGCTATCGGTTATCGGCTATTTTCACATCAGACAACTCCCCCTTGCTATCTGCGATAGCGAGACGCACCATGTCTGTACGAAGGGCAACGCTGCCCCGTCGCTACGTCGAGGAGGAAGACGATGAGTACACGTAAGCCAGAGGGCTACCTAGAGGGCCGACCGCTGCACCCCGAGAGCCTGATGATGGGCTACGGCTACCGCCCCGATCTGTCGCAGGGCGCGGTGAAGTGCCCGGTCTTCCAGACATCCACCTTCGTCTTTGCCAGCGCCGAGGAGGGCAAGGCGTTCTTCGAGTTGGCCTACGGGCTGCGCAAGCAGGGGCCGAACGAGGAGATGGGCCTGATCTACAGTCGGCTGAACAACCCCGATCTGGAGATTCTTGAGGACCGGCTGACGATCTGGGACGAGGCCGACGCGGCGGCGGTCTTCGCCAGCGGCATGGCCGCGATCAGCACCACCATGCTCACCTTCCTGCGCCCCGGCGACGTAGTACTCCACAGCGAGCCGGTCTACGGGGGCACCGACTACCTGCTCAAACAGATCTTGCCCCAGTTCGGCGTGCGTGCCCTGGGCTTCCCCGCAGGCGCGAGCGAGGAGGCGATCTCGATGATCATCCGCCGCTCCGGGGCCGCCGAGCATCTGGCGATGATCTTTGTCGAGACCCCGGCGAACCCCACCAACGCCCTGGTGGACATTGCGGCCTGTGCCCGTCTGGCCCGCGCCCACGGCGGCGGGCGGCGGGTGATCGTGGCTGTTGACAACACGTTCCTTGGCCCGCTCTGGCAACAACCGCTTAAGCACGGTGCCGACCTGGTGCTCTACTCGGCCACCAAGTATATCGGCGGCCACAGCGACGTGATCGCCGGGGTCTGCCTCGGCTCGCTTGATTTGATCCTCCAGGTCAAGGGATTCCGCACCATCCTGGGCACCATGTCCGGCCCGCACACCGCCTTCCTGCTCATGCGCAGCCTAGAAACCCTCAAGCTGCGCATGACCTGCCAGATGAAGAACGCCCGCTACGTGGCCGACTTTCTGGCCGATCACCCCAAGGTGGCTCGCGTCCACTACCTCGGTCACCTGACCGAAGACGACCCGCAGCACGCGATCTACCATCGCCAATGCAGCGCCCCCGGTGCGATGATCTCCTTCGAGGTGGTGGGCGGCGAGGCCGAGGCGTTTCGGCTGCTCAACGCCCTACGGCTGATCAAGCTGGCGGTGAGCCTGGGTGGCACCGAGTCGCTGGCTGAACACCCTGCCAGCATGACTCACTCCGATGTTGATCCTGAAGAGCGCATGGAGATGGGCATCACCCCGGCGATGGTGCGCGTCTCGGTGGGCGTGGAGAACCCCGAGGATATTATCGCCGACCTGCGGCAGGCTCTGGAACAGATCTAAAACCAATACGTTTCGAATAAGCAGTCTCAGCACCGATCTTGCCCCTCTCCCTCACGGGGAGAGGGGAGATTCCGTAACAGGATGCGTCCGACTCCCCCTCTCCCGCTCAGGGAGAGGGGGCTGGGAAGTGAGGGTCGTCCGGAGGCAGACCTCTTATCAACCCTGGAAAGGTAGAGTGAACATGGCAGAATTGATCCCGCTGGCCCCGGCCACGCCGCCACGCCCGCGCCGCCCCGAGTGGCTCAAGGCCCGCGCACCGGCGGGCGAGAACTATAGCGATGTGCGCAGATTGATGCGTGAGCAGGGACTGCATACTGTCTGCGAGGAGGCCCGCTGCCCAAATCTCGGCGAGTGCTGGAACCATCGCACGGCCACCTTTCTGCTTCTTGGCGACATCTGCACACGTGGGTGTCGCTACTGCGCCATCGGCAAAGGCAAGCCCAAACCGATAGATGAGCATGAACCCGAACACGTAGCTGACTCGGTGGCCCACCTGCGCCTGCGCTTCGCTGTCCTCACCTCGGTCAACCGCGATGACCAGCCCGACGGTGGTGCCCACATCTTTGCCCGCACGATCACACTGATCCGCGAGCGCACGCCCGACTGCCAAATTGAGGTGCTCATTCCCGACTTCGACGGCAATTGGGATGCGCTCCAGCAGGTACTCGACGCTCGCCCCGACGTACTCAACCACAATATCGAGAGCATCGCCCGACTCTTCCGGCGCGTTCGCCCCCGCGCTACCTTCGACCAGAGCATCGAACTGCTCTCCCGCGCCCGCGCCTTCGACCCCCAGCTCGTCACCAAAAGCGGCATGATGGTCGGCGCAGGCGAGTCCAACGCCGAGGTGCTTGATGTCCTCGACGCCCTGCGCAGCGCTGACGTGAACGTCCTCACCATCGGCCAGTACCTCGCCCCCGACGCGAGCTACTGGCCGGTTGATCGCTACGTCACCCCAGATGAGTTCGCCATGTTTCGCGACGAGGCGTTGAGGCGTGGCTTCCGCCATGTCGAGAGCGGCCCTCTGGTACGCTCCAGCTACAACGCCCACGCCCACGTCGGGGCGAATCAACACTAGTTCAATGCGAAATGCAAAATGCAAAATGCAAAATTTCGCGCATCCCGCATCCCGCATCCCGCATCCCGCATTTCGCATCCCGCATCCCGCATTTCGCATTTCGCATTTCGCATTTTGCATTTGGCATTTTGCATTTTGCATTTTGCATTTTGCATTTTGCATTTTGCATTTTGCATTTTGCATTTTGCATTTTGCGCAATACCGCAGAAGTAACGCTGTGAGGCGTCCTGTCATTCTGAGCGAAGCGAAGAATCCCGGTCCGGACGCTTCGCTTCGCTCAGCGTGACAGCGTTACTTATGCTATATTGCCGTTTCGCATTTCGCATTTCGCATTTCGCATTTTGCATTTTGCATTTTGCATTATGAAGCACCTCTACATTCACATCCCCTTCTGCCACAGAAGGTGCGCCTATTGCGACTTCAATACCTACGCCAACGTAGGTGATCGCATCGAGGCGTATGTCGTTGCTCTCTGCGCAGAGCTGCGCCTGCTGGCCGAAACGATCATGCCCGCACCTCCCGCTTCGGCAGAGGCCGCAGGGCTGCGCCCGACGATCTTCCTTGGTGGCGGCACGCCAACCATGCTCGCTCTTGGTCAGATGGAGCGTGTCCTTGAGGCGGCACGCTTGATCGTGCCGCTTGACGGTGCCGAGGTAAGCAGCGAGGCTAATCCTGGCACCGTCCTCGGGCGCGACTACCTGCGCGGCCTGCACCAGCTCGGCGTCAACCGCCTGAGTATGGGCGTCCAGAGCCTGCACGACCCGACCCTGCGCATTCTCGGGCGCATCCACACCGCCGACGAGGCCCGTCGCAGCTATGCGGAGGCCCGCGAGGCTGGCTTCGACAATATCAACCTTGACTTTATCTTTGGCCTACCCGGCCAAGATCAGGCCCAGTGGGAGTCCACCCTCGACGAGATCGTCACGTGGGACGTTGATCACTTCTCGCTCTACTCGCTCATCCTAGAGGAGCAATCCCCCCTCTACGCCCAGGTCACTGCGGGCCGCGTCAGCATCCCCGATGACGACGCCACCGCCACCATGTACGAGTGCGCCATGGATCGCTTCGCCGCCGCCAATTACGTCCAGTACGAGATCTCGAATTTTGCACGGCAAGAAGAGATCAGGGAGAGCAAGATTCTCCCTGACATACCCTCACGCGCCTGCCACCATAACCTGGCCTACTGGCTCAACAGCGACTACCTGGCGGCGGGGGCCGGAGCCTACGGGCACATCACCTCGGGCGGGGCACCCCATCGCTACTCCGACACCCTCACCATTGATGCGTATATCGCCGCAGTGACCACGGGACACCGGCCCCTCGCCGAGATCATCCCGCTCAGCGTGGCCGATATACGCGCTGAAACCATGATGATGGGGCTACGCCTGAATGTGGGGGTGGGCGACGATCACTTTGCGGCACGTTGTGGGGCAACCCTGACGGACGTATACGGCCCACAGATCGCCGAGTTGATCGGCCAGAGCCTGATCGAGCGCGTCCCCGGACGGATCCGCCTCACCCCTCGCGGGCGCATGTTCGGCAACCAGGTATTCCTGCGCTTCCTGTAGGATCACACGTAACGGGGCTTGGGGTATAGGTTTTAGGTAGGGCTACGTCAAAGTTGCCCGCCGACCCTCACCCCCTGCCCCTCTCCCTCACGGGGAGAGGGGGCTGGGGGGTGAGGGCTGGCGGCCATCACACGACGTAGAATCGTCCGGCTTCAGCCCCGTGATCAGGCGCACGCCACGATCATAGGTGAA
>CAIRFY010000173.1 GCA_903877945.1 uncultured Oscillochloris sp.
CAGCGTGACAATTCGTAGTGGGCGCTTCAGCGCCTGTGCGGCTGAAGCCGCTACTACGAACATCGCAAACTGTAAAGTATCCGCGAACCTTGTCTTAGGCATGTTTCAAAATGGGCACATTCAGCTTTACAGTCTTGCGATGAGGCGATGAGGCGATGAGGCGATACGGAGCGCCTCACCGCGTCATCGTTTCGTCGCTGAATTGTCACGCTGGTTTGAACCATGCCTTAGAGACAAACGAGGATCTGTTGGAGATAGAGCGGATACTTTGCCAGCGAGGGGGAACGTCGGCGCTTGCGGATCATGAACGGGGGAATCACCTCCCTTCTCACAGGGCAGGCGAGGGCGTGTACAACGCAGCACCACAAATCCGCTGCCTCCGAGGAAGCATCGGCAAGGATGGCGTGGATGGCGACAATGTATTAAAGAAGTATACGGTGGAATATCTGCCATGTCAAAGTACATCTAGGGCTACGTCAAAGTCGTGTGATCGCCGCTCAACCCTCACCCCCCAGCCCCCTCTCCCTGAGCGGGAGAGGGGGAGTCGGACGTGTCCTGGTGCGGAATCTCCCCTCTCCCCGTGAGGGAGAGGGGCAGGGGGTGAGGGTCGGCGGGAGACTTTGACGTAGCCCTACGTCACGGTTGGCCGACGCAACAACGCCCCCTGCCTCTTAGAAGCAGGGGGCGTGGAACCAACTGGGCCGCTAGTCCTTCACCGCTTCCTTCAGCGTGCTGCTCGCGCTGAATCCCGGTGTCTTGGTTGCCGGAATGTGAATCTTGTCGCGAGTTTGCGGATTGACCCCCTCGCGAGCTTGGCGCGAGCGAACCTCAAAGGTGCCAAAGCCCGTCAACGTGACCTTCTCGCCCTTAGCCAGAGCCTCGGTGATTACGTCGAGCGCCGAATCGACGACCAGTTTCGTCTCTTTCTGTGAAACGCCCGCCTTTTCGGCCACGGCCTTGATGAAATCAGTTTTCTGCATCAGCGCTGTCCTCCTCTAACACACACGTATAAACGCTTATTTCCCGTCAGAACGCAGTATACTGCCCTTGTCAAGACCCCCAAGTGATATAGAAGCCTTAGACGGCCTTTCAGAATTTCCAGCCCCGTTTTAGCGCGTCACAAAGCCATGAAATTTCAGTATAAATGTTTCGATTTCTTGGGTTGTGATCGTCGCACAAAAAGGCCATTCTCCGCATCACAGTGCGAAAAATGGCCTTTTTGCTATCATCGTCCCGGCTAAAGAGACAAACGGCGGCCCCAGTTGTCTGTTGCGTCACCTTCACTCTCCGACCCGGCTCGGCTATACTGTAGCACTGCCGCGCTACTTTGTGAATAGTGCAAATGGTGTCTATGCGCGTAGTACCATGCGTGGCCCGGAGATAGGACACGTGGATAGGGCACTTTCAGCGCCCCTCTAGGAGTGTAGCTAGGCGGACGGCCAAACCTATGTACGCCTCGGGCGAGAGCGCCAGCAACTCGGCCTTCACCGAGTCATCCACGTCGAGCCCACCCACAAACATGCGCAGATCCTCCATCGTCATAGATCGGCCACGCGAGAGTCCCTTGAGCGCCTCGTAGGGTTCGGGGTAGCCCACCCGGCGCAGGATGGTCTGCACCGCCTCGGCCAGCACCTCCGGGTGATCGGCGAGGTCGGCCAGCAGCGCCTCGCGGCGCACAGCCACCCTGCTCAGACCGCGCAGCAGGCGTTGGTAGCCGATCAGGCTGTAGCCGAAGGCTGCCCCCACCGTGCGCAGCACCGTGCTGTCCGACAGATCGCGCTGAAGCCGCGAGATCGGCAGCTTGCGGCTAAAATGTTCCAGCAGGGCGATGGCGATGCCCAGATTGCCCTCGCTGTTCTCGAAATCAATGGGGTTCACCTTATGCGGCATGGTCGAGGAACCTACCTCGCCGGGCTTCGGTGCCTGCGACAAGTAGCCATCGCTAATGTAGCGCCAGCAGTCCTGACTCAGATCGATCAAGATGGTGTTGGCCCGCTTGATCGCGTCACAGAGGGATGCCAGGGTGTCGTGCGGCTCGATCTGGGTGGTCAGCAGCACCGGATCCAGGTCGAGCGAGCGCACAAAGGCCGCGCTGAACGTCTGCCAGTCCACTTCGGGCAAGGCGGCCACGTGGGCGGCGAAGGTGCCAGAGGCTCCGTTGAGCTTGCCGGTGAGCTTCACCGCGCTCACCTCGGCCACCGCACGGCGCAGACGCGCTAGGAAGACGTTCATCTCCTTGCCAAAGGTGGTGGGGGTGGCCGACTGGCCGTGGGTGCGTGCGAGCATCGGACTGGCGGCCTCGCCCAGGGCCAGTTCACGCAGGCGCGTCTCGATCAGTCCCAGGGCCGGTAGCAGCACGGCGTCGCGAGCATCACGCACCAGCATGCCGTAGGTCAGGTTATTTACATCCTCGGAGGTAAGAGCAAAGTGAATGGCCTCCTTCCACGTCCCCAGACCCAGTTCATCCAGCCGTTCGCGCAGCCAGTACTCGACCGCCTTGACATCGTGGTTGACCTTGCGATCCCACGCGGAGATCGCCAGGGCATCGGCATCGCTAAACTGGCGGTAGAGGGCGCGCAGGCCAGCCTGCTGCGCCGCGTCAAAGGCGGGCACAAACCCCACTCGCGGCGAACGGGCCAGGAAGATCAGGTACTCCACCTCCACCCGCACACGGTAGCGAAACAGGGCCGCCTCACTGAAGTAGCTCACCAGGGCGGATACATCGTTACGGTAGCGCCCATCCAGCGGCGATAGCGCCGCGAGCTGGGCCATATTGTTGTCGGTCATCGACAGCCTCCTCACCATTAGTATGGAACACTGGCGATGAGGGTACCACATTACCGGTGACAGGGTGACGCGGTGAGGGGGTGACGCGGTGAGGGGGTGACGCGGGGACGCGGGGATGCGGTGACGCGGTGATAGCTTTGTTGCTCCCCATATCACCGCGTCCCCTTGTCCCCGCGTCCCCGCATCCCCTTGTCCCCGCGTCCCCGCATCCCCGCGACACCGCGTCACCTTGTCCCCTTGTCCCCGCATCCCCGCGTCCCCGCGTCCCCGCATCCCC
>CAIRFY010000174.1 GCA_903877945.1 uncultured Oscillochloris sp.
CCTGAACGGGAGAGGGGGAGTATTCCGTATCAGAAAGGGATATACTCCCCTCTCCCCGTGAGGGAGAGGGGCAGGGGGTGAGGGGGCTTTGAAAGGTATTGAGCCTCGGCTCCGTCACCGGCCTTGCCGATAGGTTTCCCGTCGTCGCCAGTCATCGGCCAGGATCGCATAGCCGGCCATATCAACAAGGCGGCCCTGGTTCACCCAGCTTTGGCGGCGCACGCCCTCGAAGGCAAAGCCCAGCCGCTCGGCCAGCGCGCACGAGCGCGCATTGTCCACCTCAGCTTGGAGCGCCACCCGGTTCAGTTGAAGATCCTCAAAGGCCAGGCTTAGCATTGCACGCACGGCGCGGCTCATCAGCCCATGCCCTGTGGCACTCTCGCCGAGCCAGTAGCCGATCTCGGTGGCGCGTGGGGGCCGATCCAGCGGAAAGAAGAGCAACCCACCAACCATCTGGTCGTCCTGCCAGATCCCCACCCATGGCAAGCCATCTTCGGCATAGCGCGCCAGGCCGCGATTGATAAACGCCTGCGAATCCTCCAATGTCGTGATCGTATGAGCCCACTCCAGCCAAGGGCCGAGGTAGGCACGGTTTGCCGCGACAAACTCCTGAAACGCCGCCGCATGATGCATGTCCAGCAGCCGTAGATCGGCACCCTCGCCGATATCCCTCCGAAACATACGCCCCCCCTCATAACCCCTTCGCTTCCATACATGACATTGTAGCATTGGAAAAGGGGAAAGGCGGAGAGAGGGCAACGCCCTCTCTCCGCCTTTCCCCTTTGAACACGATCAGCACGCACGCTACCCCGCCAGTTTCGCGGTCATCGCCGCGCTGAGTTGATCGCGCACATGGACGACCGTGCGCCCACGACACGGCTCCACCTGCGGATGATCCTCTATTCGCCCGCAGAACCCGCTGCCCATCTCCCAAATAAACAGGCGGTACTCCACATCGGCGACACGGACTTGATAGATGCGGCCTTTGCGCACCACAGCGCGCTTTGTCTGCTCAGCCATGGGTGGTTTCCCTTTCCTCAGCAACGCTTGTGGCATCGTGGTCATCGCTGCGGCCCACCCAGAAGTGATGCGGCTGCACGGTGCGCTCGCTGCGCACCTCTACATCGACGCCCTGTAGCTCGGCGGAATCCGCCACATTAATCAGGACAAGATTCCCGGCCACACTGAATCGCTTGCTGTAGGCGGCAAGGGCGTTTTGTATCTTCTCGACGACGGATCGCCGCGAGTCTTCGTCATACCAGACCAGAAATAACATCGAGGCGCTCCTCAAAGCCCTTAGATCAGTGGTAGCTCAGCGTCGATACATCGCTGACGCAGCGCACTGTCCTCGGTTAGCACAGGCAGACCCCCGGCCCGCTGCGCTTGTCGGATCACCTGCTCAAGCGACGGTGTGTAGCTTCGTCGACTGACTCCGCCATCGGTGTAGGCGACACAGTAGCGACCATCGGGCAAGAGCGTAACAGCCAGGTAGGCGCGGTTAGGCGTAGGGCTGTCCGCAGTCATCTGTGCTTCAGTCATACGACACCTCTACATGGCTTATCTATTAAAAAGAGTGGAACACGATACGACCGTGACTCGGCTCGGATGCCCGAACCTCAGCATCTCCACACCGTTGAGACGGCTGAGACGAGCAAAACATTCGGAGAAGATCAGGAAGGTATGGCGGTGATCGTGACCGTGTTTTGGAGTTGATCCTAGCATAGCATACATAGTGCCGCTCCGATAGGGACAAAACACCGCTCTGATCCGTGCTATACTGGCCCTACCGCAGGATCTCCTCTCTTTCAGATGCGCCCTATCGACGCACCCTCGTCCGGTTTGCGGGTCATCGCTCTGATTGATTGCTATCAGCTATATGTATGATAATAAGTAGTTAGGATCGTATGCAAGACAGCACGTTATCCGTGTATGAAGCGGCAGACTGGGGAGCAAAGCTCTCTGGGGCGGCCCAGGTTCACAAAAATGAGCAGGGTACTTTGGTTATTGATCACGTGCTGGTAGAGACTATCCAAATTGTTGGGCAGTTCAGCGTTCTCAACTGTGCCGACGGACGCGCACGCGTGGTACTGACCAGCTTTCTCCGCTTAGTGGGCGGGCATTCACATTGAGGGAACAGGGGATAGGCGCACGCAGGCTTCCGCCCCCTGTCCAGCCCTGGCAGGGCATGTGCAAAGTCGTGTGATCGCCGGACAGCCCTCACCCCCCAGCCCCCTCTCCCTGAACGGGAGAGGGGGAGCCGAGCGCATCCTGATGAAGAAACTCCCCTCTCCCCGTGAGGGAGAGGGGCAGGGGGTGAGGGGGCCGGAGCTGACTTTGCATCAGCCCTGCCCAGCCCTGGGTTTCCTCTTGCCTATTACTGAGAACGTGATATAATGAGTAGGTTAGCCAACATCATCTACTGTGAGATCCCAACCCCCTTTCCCCCTGGTCCCACGGTCGCACTTCGTCGCTCGAAGCATGTTGTTGTTGTGTCCGCCGGAGCGAGCGTGTCAGGCAACTGTCTGGCCACCGGCTGTTCGAGATGAACGATGTTGTGAACAATGAGGGCAGCGTTGTTGCCTTCTCTATCTTGCGCTACGGCGCACAGGAGTGGTGAGATGCAGGTTAAGCTTTTTGTTGGGAATCTTCCGTGGAGCGTTGGTGATGCCGAGCTCACGCAGATCTTCTCCGGCCACGGCGATGTACAGAGCGCTCGCGTGATCAGCGACCGGGACACCGGACGCTCACGTGGCTTCGGCTTCGTCGAGATGGAGACGGCTGATGTGACCGCCCTGATCCAGGCCACCGACGGCTACGAGGTTGATGGTCGCAACCTGCGCGTCAACCAGGCTGAGGAGAAGGGTTCTAGCCCCCGGCGCAGCTCGGGTGGCGGCGGCGACCGTGGTGGCCGGCGCGACCGCTACTAGGGTAGTCGCGGCGCCTGCGCGCAGCGGGATGCGGAGGCGAGGGGATGCCCCCTCGCCTTCGCTTGTTTCTAGCGAGACACCAGCGCGACCACTCCTCTCTCCTTGCACCATTGAAAGGCGAACCGATGACGACCCTCGATATGAATACGCCAGGCGAGGTGCGGCTGATCCTTCGTGGCGAGCAGGAGAATACGATCCTCGCGACGCTCCGCCGCTGGCCCCACTGGCTCCGCGCTGAGGTGGAGCACGATCCCGTTGATAAGGCCCAGTGCCTTGCTGTAACGCTGATCACGGACCGGAACCAGGAGTCGACCTTGCGCGAGATCTTGCGGCGGAGTTTCGGGATGACGTTTCCCCCTGAGGGCGGCGACATCGCGATGAAGCCGGCTCCCCCGCCGAAGCCGCAGCGGCGCGGGTTTGCCCCCCGTCGTGGCTAGTTACTCCAGAGGCTCAGACCAGCTCTGGCGGATGTCCTGGAAAAGACGGCCATACCGAGCCAACCGCTCGACGGCCTCGCCAATCGCATAGGCGTCCTTCTTTCGCCCGGCGTTTTTGAGATCCTGCTGGAGCCCGTCAAGTATCGTGTAGACCTCGGCGATCTTCGTTTCCGCTTCCTGAAGCTGATCCGCCCATTGGTTGGTGTTATCCATTTAAAAGGCTCCTGGTGAGTAGGGGCGGCTCACGGGCCGTCCCTATTGTTGTCTAGATATGTTTCACATCGGACGTTTCCAGCGTGACAGTCTCGCACAGCCCTCACCCCCCAGCCCCCTCTCCC
>CAIRFY010000175.1 GCA_903877945.1 uncultured Oscillochloris sp.
CGCTCTGCTGCGCTCGCGTGGAACGGGCGATGTGACGCCTACGGATCTGACTGACCTGATCATCCGTGACCCATCGCTGGTGCGGTTGGCTGCGCTGGCCGCACACGAGGGTCTCGCTCTGGCTCTGCTTGATCAGCCCACTGGCTACCCGCTCCCTACTGACCTGGACGATCTGCTGCCCATCCAATCCGCCACGCATCCCTCTTCCGACGAGGTGTTTACGCCTCCGAGCGGATTACGCAAGGCCGTCGCTGTCTGCCTAGCAGTGGGTGGCATGGCTCTGATGATCATCCCGATGCTTGGCGGATTTATCCCGCAGCACCCGGCTGGCACACCGCTGGCGCTGATCACCATGGCCCTCCTGATCGGGATTAGGGCGAGGAGGGTTGGCTGGGTTGGCGCGACATGCATCTGGTTTGTGGCGAACTTGCCCGGCTTCCGCCACGACACTGGCTTGCTCGCGATCCTCCCCGCCCTGCCCCTGTTCGCTGTTGGCCTCATTCTACTCATCCTTGACCGTCGAGTCCGTGCGCTGTTGTCCTGGGTTCGCCAGCAGATCGGTCGATGAACAACGTGTGAAGGAACTGACCATCGATGCTGAAGGGCTTTCGCGACTTTATCCTGCACGGAAATGTGATCGACCTGGCTGTGGGTGTGATCGTCGGGGCCGCGTTCACCGGGGTCGTTACCTCGCTCACGACGGACGTGCTCACCCCAATCATCGGCATGATCCTCGGCCAGCCCGACTTCTCCGCCATCGCCCTTGGCTCTGTGAAGATTGGCAATCTGTTCAACGCGATCATCTCTTTTCTGATCACCGCTTCCGCCCTCTACTTTTTTGTGGTGCTCCCGATGAACACGCTGAACGAGCAGATAACGCCCAAGGCTCCACCCGCGCCGACGCGCACCTGCCCCGAGTGCCTCAGCAGCGTGCCCGCCGCCGCCCGCCGTTGCGCCTTCTGCACTAGCCAGTTGCCTCGGGCGTAGGCCGTCCTAAAATTCACATGCCATGCATTGGTTGAACTAACCAGCTTGACCCTCACCCCCCAGCCCCCTCTCCCTGAGCGGGAGAGGGGGAGTGTTTCGCTCTAGGACGCGATCTCCTCCCCTCTCCCCGTGAGGGAGAGGGGCTGGGGGTGAGGGCTGATAGCGCACCCTGAGCCTAGCGAGGGGTCTTACAGAAAACCGGGATATTACAGATGGACATCAATGAACTACTGACCCGTGGCGTCGCGGAGGTGATCGTCGAGTCGGAGCTACGCCAGCGACTTGCTACTGGCCAAGTCCTGCGTCTCAAGCAGGGGTTCGACCCGACCAAGCCCGACATGCATATTGGGCACGCCGTGGGCCTGCGTAAGCTGCGCACGTTCCAGGAGGCGGGCCATCAGGTGGTACTGATCGTCGGCGACTGGACGGCCCAGATCGGTGACCCGAGCGGGCGCGATGAGACCCGTCCGCGCCTCGATGCCGCCACGGTACGCAAGAACGCCGAGACCTATATGGAGCAGTTCTTTCGTGTGGTGGATCGCGAGCGCACGGAGGTGCGCTGGCAGAGCGAGTGGTTTGGCTCTTTTACACTGGAAAACGCCCTGGATTTGGCTGGGCGTTTTACCCTGGCCCAGATGCTGGCCCACGAGACTTTCCGCCGCCGCTACGATGAGGGCGCGAAGCTCACCATCCTTGAGTTGATGTACCCCATGCTCCAGGGCTACGACTCGGTGGCGATCTCGTCCGATGTCGAGTTCGGTGGTACCGACCAGAAGTTCAACAATCTGGCCGGACGCGAACTCATGGGTCAGCTTGGTATGCGTCCCCAACACGTGCTGCTGGTGCCGCTCATCCCTGGTACCGATGGCCGCAAGATGGGGAAGACGTTCAATAACACAGTTGACATAACGCTTTCGCCCTTCGACATGCTCGGCAAGATCATGTCAATGAGCGACGAGGTGCTGCCGCTCTACTTCGAGGTGCTCACCGACATGCCCCTGGAGGAACTGGCCGAGGTTCGCACCGGCCTGGCGGGCGGCACGGCCAGCCCGCGTGACCTGAAGATGCGTTTGGCCCGCGACATCGTGAGCCAGTTCCACAGCCCGGCGGACGCCACCGCCGCCGAGGAGTCCTTTGTGCGCCAGTTTGTCCAGCGGGAGCTACCGACCGACATCCCCGCGCACGCCCTGGCCGCGCCCAGCGGGATCATCGATCTGCTGGTCGCTGCGGGCATGGCGGCGTCGAAGGGTGAGGCCCGCCGCCTAATCGACGGCGGCGGGGTGCGCGTAGACGGCGAGCGGGTCGAGGGCTACAGCCTGACCCTGGCCCCCGGCGCGGGCGTGGTGGTGCAGGTGGGCCGACGTAAGTTTGTGCGGGTGGTGTAGGCACACCATCGCTATATGGTTAAACAAGGTTCAAACCAGCTTGATAGTTTGCCGTCGGACGACCCTCACCCCCTGCCCCTCTCCCTCACGGGGAGAGGGGAGATTCCGCAACAGGATGCGCTCGACTCCCCCTCTCCCGTTCAGGGAGAGGGGGCTGGGGGGTGAGGGTCACATGCCCTAGGCTGGGTAGGAAAACGCCCCTGGAAAATCCTCGGCGGCAACCTTACGCTTCCCGCTCCACTCCTCAATGTCGATCCGGTAGACGCTGGTGCGGGCCAACTCCTCAGCAATGATCGGTCGGTAGTGCTCGCCCGGTCGTAGATGCGGAAAGTACTTGTCGAGCAGCAGTTGCAGACCGTAGCTGGCCTCCTCCGGGTCGTCCACCACCCGCGCTGCCCCGAACACCGTCGCGCCACTGTACTCCACACTAAACCCCAGGGCCTCCTCAGCCGGTAGGAGCCGCCCCATCTCGCTCACGCTCAGGCAGACCCGCGCATCCGCATCCACGTTGTCCCGCGTGCGCCCGTAGCGCGCCGTGTGCATGTAGATCGCCGACCGCGTCGGGTCGTAGACAAACAGGTTGCTGTTGATAAAGGGCTGGCCGTCGTGGGCCGTGGCGAGGTAGCCAATCGGCGCACGGCTGAGCAACTCGGCGATCCATGTGTCGTCATGCACGGCGCGATCCTGGCGTCTTACCTTGGCTCTCGGCTGGGCGTCGTCGTTGTTGGGCATGAGTCTTCTTCCACGTGGCTATTGGGTGGGTGGTTTTGGGTTTTATCGCGGTAGTACTACAACGAGATTTTCTTGATGTACGGCTACAGAAAGACACAGAAGCACACAGAAATATATTTTTTCTGTGTGCTTCTGTGGCAAAATTTCGTTTTAGTATTGGGAAGCGGGATGATGGCTGTCAGCGTACGACGTTATCTGCACAAGAATAGCTAAAATAGTCCCGATGCGGTCAATATAATATTCTGGCTGGTCAATGTAGAGCGTTTGTTCCTGGAGTTTAAGAAAGCGCCACACATTTCCAGTGGTGACGGCACCATAGACCGCCGGAAGTTGATTGCCTTCGCGCAGATTAAACCGTTGCGATGCCACGAGGGTTGCGGTACATTGTCCAATCCCTGCTTTCATATTCTCGTTTTTGGCTTCAACAATCGTAATGACGGGTGCTTGAATATAGAACTGCTCCTTTGATTGTGAAATAAGATAGTCACATACGCCATTGAGTCCTTGTGACACATCAACTGTAAAATCAACACCGGAGAAGAGGCTAATGCGACGATCAAGGATGCGGCGCACTTCGACTAATATCGGTGCAATGATTAACTCTGAACGCGCCTTTTCTGTTTGAATGGCGAGTGCTAACGGGACGTTTTCGGCAAGAGTTGCACGCAGGAACTCGCTTACAACGAGTTCAACAACCGGTGCGAAGAGATCTTCTTGTTCGATGACGGTTAATTCGAAGCGGTTGACCGCTTCTCGAAAGGTAAAGTCGCTGTACGACATCGCCGTATCTCCGCGAGAACCCTGTTGCTACATTCTTACTCACAGTATAGCAGATTTAGCGCCGGACAGCCCTCACCCCCTGCCCCTCTCCCTCACGGGGAGAGGGGAGATTCTGCATCAGGATGCGC
>CAIRFY010000176.1 GCA_903877945.1 uncultured Oscillochloris sp.
TGAAACATGCCTTAGACAAGGTTCAAAACAGCTTGACAGTTTGCTGCCGGACGACCCTCACCCCCTACCCCACTCCCACACGGGGAGAGGGGAGATTCTGCAACAGGATGCGTCCGACTCCCCCTCTCCCGCTCAGGGAGAGGGGGCTGGGGGGTGAGGGCTGTACGGCGGTAGATTCGTTATGTGAAAGGTATTGAACGTAGTACCGCCTTCCAGGCGGTCAGCAGTACCACCGCAGGCGGGAAGCCCGCGCTACGAACTGTCACGCTGAAACCTGGCACCTGAAACCTTGTCTGATGCACTATGCAACAAGCGAGGGCTTGTGGTATCATAGCTTTACCCATGACGCACTGCGTCTAAAACGTGTTCAGTAAACGGTCAAGGAGGACCCGATGCCCTACCAGATCAAGCGCGTGGCCGTGATCGGTGCCGGCACCATGGGTGCCGCTATCGCCGGACTCGTCGCCGGCGCGGGGCTGCCCGTGCTGTTGCTCGACGTACCGCCAAGCACGCTCACCCCCGAGGAGCAGACGAAGGGCCTGAGCCTGAGCCACCCCGCCGTGCGCAACCGCATCGTCAGCCAAGGCTACGACCGGATGTGCAAGGCCCGCCCCGCAAACCTCTACAGCGCCGCCACCACCCGGCTGATCAGCCTCGGCAACACCGAGGACGATTTCGCCAAGCTGGCCGAGTGCGACTGGATCGTTGAGGTGATCATCGAGCAGCTCGGGCCGAAGCAGGCGCTGATGGAGCGGCTGGAGGCCGTGCGCAAGCCCGGCGCGATCATTACCTCAAATACATCGGGCATCCCCATCAGCCAGATCGCCGCTGGTCGCAGCGCCGAGTTTAAGGCCCACTTCTTCGGTACCCACTTCTTCAACCCACCGCGCTACCTCAAGCTCATGGAACTGATCCCTGGCGACCAGAGCGACCCCGAGGCCGTTGCCGCCATGCGTACCTTCACCGAACACACCCTCGGCAAAGGCGTCGTGGTCTGCAAGGATCGCCCCAACTTCATTGGCAACCGCCTGATCGCCTTCGCCGTTATGAGCGACCTGCGCTTCTTCCTTGATCATAACTATACAATCGAAGAGGTTGACGCCCTCACCGGCCCGGTGATCGGTCGCCCCAACACCGCCACTTTTCGCCTGCTCGACGTGGTCGGCATCGACATTATGGCCCACGTGTCCAATAACCTCTATCCCGCCGTCCCCGACGACGAGAGCCGCGAAACCCTGCACTCGACCGACCTGCTCGACCGCATGGTCGCCGCAGGCAAACTCGGACGCAAGACGGGCGGCGGCTTCTATAAAGAGTCCAAACAGGGCGGTAAGCGCGAGTTCTGGCCGCTGGATCTGACCACCCTCGACTATGTACCGCTCCAGGGCACCCCTGGCATAGACGAGTTCATCGCCCAGGCCACCAAGATCCGCAGCCTACCCGAGCGCCTGCGCTTCATGCTCAAAACCGCCACCGAAGACCCGGCCAACCACGCCGCCGCCCTCATCGCCCAGACCCTCCTGCCAATGATGGCCTACGCCGCCCGGCGTCTACCCGAGATCGCCGACAGCGTGGCCGACGTAGACAGCGCCATGCGCTGGGGTTTTGCCCACGAGCTAGGGCCATTCCAGATCTGGGATGTTCTTGGTGTCGCCGAAACCATCGCCGTGATGAAGGCTCGCAACCTCGCCTTACCCGCCTGGGTCGATACCCTGGCGACCAGTGATAACGCCCGTTTTTACACAACAGTAGACGGACAACCGGCCGCCTTCAACGCCGCCACCGAGCGCCACGAAATCCTACCGCGCAGCCCCCTGTCGATTGATCTGACCGCACTCAAGGCCGCCGGTGCCGAGGTACTTGGCAACAGCGATGCCAGCCTGATCGACCTGGGCGACGGCGTACTCTGCTTCGAGATCCACTCCAAAGCCAACACCATCAGCGCCCCCGTAATGGAGATGGCCCTGGCCGCTCTTGATGAGTTGGAGAAAGACCCGTGGGTGGCGTTAGTGGTCGGCAACCAGGGCAAACGCTTCTCAGCCGGAGCCGACGTAACTGGCATCGGCGCGGCGGCCCAGGCCGGTGACTGGGAGTCGCTGGATGAACTGCTCGACCTTGGCCAGCAGATCATGCAGCGCCTGCGTTATGCCGCCAAGCCGGTCGTGAGCGCACCCTTTGGCCAAGTCCTCGGCGGCGGAGCCGAACTAGCTATGCACAGCAACCTTACCGTAGCTTCAGCAGAAACCTACATCGGCCTGGTAGAGTTCGGCGTCGGTATCATCCCGGCTTGGGGCGGCTGCAAGGAGCTGAACGCCCGCGTCATCGGCGCGACCGCCCAGGTCGGCGGCGACACACTAAAGGCATTTCAGCAGGTCTTCGAAACCATCGCCATGGCCAAGGTCGCCACCAGCGCCCACGAAGCTCGCGAAGCCAGCTTCCTACGCCCAACCGACACAATCATCTTCAACGGCGACTTCCTGATCGGCGAGGCCAAGGCCACCGCCCTCCGGCTCGTCCCCGGCTACGAGGTCCCGGCGCGCACCCCGCGCTGCTACGCCCTCGGTCGTGACGGCCTTGCCGCCGCACGGGTCGCGATCTACCAGATGGTCGAGTCCGGCTTCGCCACCGCATACGAGGGCTTCATCGCCGACAAGCTAGCCTACGTTCTCTGCGGTGGCGACCTCAGCAGCCCGCAGTTTGTCGACGAGCAATACCTTCTGGATCTAGAGCGTGCCGCCGTCATCGAACTGGCCAAGCAACCGAAGACCCAAGAGCGCGCCATGCACCTGCTAAAGACCGGCAAACCGTTGCGGAATTGATAAGATGACAGGGTGACAGTCGCTCGCTAACGCTCGCGTGACAAGGTGGCAAGGTGACAGCTTCGCTATTAGAGAGGATCGCACCTTGTCACCTTGTCACCTTGTCACCAACAACATAGCTTGAGGAGTATTAAATATGTCTGAGGCAGTTATTGTCTCTGGCGTCCGCACCGCCGTCGGCAAGGCACCTAAGGGGAGTCTGCGCACCGTCCGCCCCGACGAACTAGCCGCCGCCGTCGTACGCGAGGCCATCGCCCGCGCCCCCGGCCTTGACCCACGCGACATAGAAGACATCGTGATGGGCTGCGCCATGCCCGAGGCCGAGCAAGGACTCAACCTCGCCCGCATCGCCGCCCAGCGCGCCGGTTTGCCCGACAGCGTTTGTGGCGTCACCGTCAACCGCTTCTGCGCCTCCGGCCTCCAGACCATCGCCATCGCCGCTCAGCAAATCCTGACCGGCCAGAGCGAGGTCGTCATCGCCGGTGGAGCCGAAAGCATGAGCATGGTGCCGATGACCGGCAACAAATTCTCGCCCAACCCGCACCTCGCCCAGCACGACCCCGCCGTCTACCTCGGCATGGGCCTAACCGCCGAAAACGTAGCCAAGCGCCACAATGTCAGCCGCGAGGATCAAGACATCTTCGCCCTACGCTCCCACCAGAACGCCCTACGCGCCCAGCACGAGGGCTACTTTGCAACCAGCATTGTACCGCTTGAGATCGAACTCATAGAGATGAACAGCGACGGCAAACCGCAGCGGCGCAGCTTCACCTTCAACAAGGACGAAGGGCCACGCGCCGACACCTCCCTCGCAGCCCTGTCCAAACTCAAGCCCGCCTTCTCAACCACCGGCAGCGTCACAGCGGGCAACAGCTCACAGACCAGCGACGGCGCGGCGGCAGTCGTCCTAATGAGCCGAGCCAAAGCCGACGCCCTCGGGCTCAAGCCACGAGCCCGCTTCATCAGCTTCGCCGTAGGCGGCGTCGAACCCGACGTCATGGGCATCGGCCCAGTCATCGCCATCCCCAAAGCGCTCAAGCTCGCCGGCCTCAATCTCAGCGACATCGACCTGATCGAGCTAAACGAAGCATTCGCCGCCCAAGCCCTAGCCGTCGTCCGCGAGCTAGGAATCGACATCGAAAAAGTAAACGTCAACGGCGGCGCAATCGCCCTCGGCCACCCACTTGGCTGCTCAGGAGCCAAACTCACCGTACAAATCCTCGACGAACTAGAGCGACGGGGCGGGCGCTACGGCATGGTAACCATGTGCATCGGCGGTGGCATGGGCGCTGCCGGAATCTTCGAGCGGCTCTAACACGTACCCAATCCCAGCGGTGATGCGAATGCCTATGCGTTCGCATCACCGTTTTCAACGCTCATTATCAAGCGGACTACGCACACCCCTACCACCACGATTCAGCACATGCGTATAAATCATCGTCGTACGCACATCGCTATGACCAAGCAACTCCTGCACCGTACGAATATCATAACCATCCTCAAGCAAATGCGTCGCAAAGCTATGGCGGAACGTATGGCACGTAACCCGCTTCGCGATCTGTGCAAGCTGTACAGCCCGCTTCACCGCCTTTTGCAGCCCACTCTCGTCCACATGATGCCGGCGCTGATGACCGGAGCGTGGATCAACCGAGAGACCCTCCGAGGGAAACAAATACTGCCAGATCCACTCCTGGCTCGCATTTGGATACTTCCGCTCAAGCGCATACGGCAGATACACCTGACCATAACCAGCGCGGAGATCCTGGTCGTGGGTCAACTTCACCCGTCGCAAATGCTCCTGTAGCGGCGCAATCAGACTATCGGGGAGCGGCGTCACCCGATCCTTATCACCCTTCCCGCTCCGCACCACCACCTGATGCAGAGCAAAATCCACATCCTTCACCCGCAGGCGCACACACTCCATCAAGCGAATCCCACTACCATAGAGCAACTTCGCCATAAGCTGATGCACCCCCGTCATCGCATCAAGGACACTGCGCGCCTCCCGACGGGTCATCACCGTCGGAAGGCGTTGTGGCTGCTTCGCCCGCGCCGCGTGAATCGGCTCCTCCAGCGGCTGCTGCAGCACCTCCGCATACAAAAACAGCAGCGCACTAAGCGCCTGGTTCTGCGTTGACGCCGCGACAGACTGCCCCACCGCCAAATCCGTAAGAAACGCCTCAACCTCAGGGGTACCCATCTCCGCAGGATGGCGCTTATTGTGGAACCGAATATAGCGCTTCATCCAACCCACATAGGACTCCTCAGTACGCAACGAATAATGCTTACGACGAAGAGCCTCACGGGCCTGATCGAGGAGTCGGGGGGTATTCGCAGCCATATGCCAAATCTCCTTCACAGAAATGATAGACGGATAACCTTCCGTCTATGACACCGTGTAAGCAGCATGGAAGGATACACATCACTGGGTCGATCTTAACCCCAACATCCATGCCAGGTAGAAGGTAAGCAACCCATCACACCGATCCCCAGCGTGCCGACAGTGGTATACTAAAATCATGGATTTTGAATGGGACAACCTAAAAGCAGCATACAACCTTACCAAACACGATGTCTCGTTTCCCGAGGCAGCAACGGTTTTTTATGATCCCCTTGCGGTAACGTTTGCTGATCCGGATCATTCCGTGACTGAAGATCGCAGGATCATTCTTGGCACATCCGACGTAGGCAGGCTCTTATTCGTTGCCCATACTGATCGCAGCGACCACATCCGAATCATTAGTGCACGGACAGTCAAACCAAAAGAACGGAGGCTCTATGAGTCAGGAAATCCAGACACCGCTTGACGACGACTTGCGTGATGAATACGATGAAACCGTACTCACACACGGAGTGCGCGGCACGTACACTGCCCGTATTGCTGCAGGCACAAACATCGTTCGTCTTGCACCAGATGTAGCTGCAGCATTTCCAACGGAAGTTGCGGTGAATGAGGCACTGCGATTGCTGCTAAAAGCGACCATGTTGGCTGTGCAGCCAGTGACCACTGCACCCTCTGCGCCCGTACCACCACACCCGTGATAGATCCGCCACCAGATCGTATCTTATCGTCCGCTGCCTCGGTACATGGTAGAACAATATCCATTGTTCATCGCCACCGAGGAACCTATGCGTGCACGCGCCACCCTCCAACCGGGACAACCGGGAACCAAAGCTCTGCTCAAAACCTATGGTGATCGTCTCATCTGCGTCCGATATCGCTACGACAGTAGCCGGCGGAAACGCTATAAAACAGTGGAGCTGATCGTTGACGAGGCCGATTGGACGCCCCCGGTGACAGCACCCACCCCAGACACCCTCGTGTACCTCCGGGTCGTATGGGGCGAAGCAGCAGTCGCCCGACGCATCAAAGCCGCAGGAGGCCAATGGCAACGACGTTACAAGCTCTGGGCTCTTCCGTATGGGCAAGCGGAACATCTGGATCTCCTTGACCGTCTGACCGATCCACCCGTACAATCCTAGGCAGGTAACCTTTCTGCGATGCGAAAATAAGTTTGCATATA
The DNA here is from genome assembly GCA_903877945.1 of uncultured Oscillochloris sp. Classification (GTDB taxonomy): domain Bacteria; phylum Chloroflexota; class Chloroflexia; order Chloroflexales; family Chloroflexaceae; genus Oscillochloris. Next base: position 6,344 of record CAIRFY010000176.1, read on the forward strand.
CAGAAAGGCTTTCGCATCGTAGAAAGGCTCCTGTACATAATAGATCTCCTTGACTGTTTGACTGATCTTCCCGTACAATGTCACACAGGTAACCTTTCTACGATGCGAAAATAAGTTTCCGTGTATAGAAGGTCTTTCGCATCGTAGAAAGGCTTCTGTACACGCGGATGTAAGGATGCATCGCTGCCGACTTTATAGTTGGGCCGCCCTCACCCCGACATGCGGATGCCGAACCGTCCGGGCAGCCGGAGAGATCGCGCATCACCACGTATCATTGGGGATAA
>CAIRFY010000177.1 GCA_903877945.1 uncultured Oscillochloris sp.
GTCCAGGTCACGTGCGTCGCCCCTACTTTCGGCGGAACATCCGGCGCAGCCCGCCGATACGCGGTCGTCGCCGTAGGAAAGACACGACGCGCCGTATCTGCGTCGGCCCACCATCGCGCACCAGACTCATCTGCTCGATCACCAGATGCGCAATCTCAGCCGCGCCGTCGCGCGGTACCGAGTGCGCCAGCCGTTCCAGCGTCGCCGCGTAACGCTGCGGATCCTCCAGGTCGCTCACCGCGCCCACGATCCGCTCGGCGGTCGGGCAGAACACCCCTAGCTCATAGTTCAGCACAAAGTCAATGTTGCCCTGCTCCTGCATACCCACAGCTTCGGTGACGATTACCGGCTTGCGCATCACCAGAGCCTCCATCAGCGTGCCGGGGCCAGCCTTTGTCACCACAATATCGCTGGCAGCCATCAGCGTCTCCATGTTCTGCACAAAGCCAAAGATATGGCTGTTGGCCGGTCGCCCCTCGCCGACCAGTTCATCGCGCAGCGTGCGGTTCTTCCCCGTCACCACCAGCAACTGCCGGTCGGGGTAGGCCCGCTCCATCGCTCGTACCAGATCGCCAAGACGGCCCGATCCCACCCCGCCAGCGGTGAGCAGGATGGTGAAGCGATCCGCGCTCAGCCCGAGGTTGGCCCGCGCCGTCGCCAGGGTGCCAGCATCGTCGGCAAACTTCGGGTGGACGGGGAAGCCGGTGCGCTGCATCTTCGAGGGGCGCATACCGCGCTTCTGCATCAGCCGGTACGCCTCGTCGGTCGGCACCAGGGCCAGATCCACCCCTGGATAGGTCCACGACGCATGCAGGCTCACCAGATCCGTCACCACCGTCACCACCCGGCAGGGCAGCCGGTAGATCCGCCGCGCCGCACAGACAAAGCGATGAACGAGCGGGTGCGTCACCACCACCACCTTCGGGCGCGTCTCCAGCAGCAGGCGGGTGATGTTGCGCCGCGCCGTGATAAACACCAGCCGCGAGAGCAGATCAACCCGGCGCATGCCGTTAGTGAGCTGGAACGTCATATCGTACAGGCGCAACCAGCGCGTAGAGAGTTGGTCGTACATGTTAGGGGCGCTGCGCACTAGGGGGACATCGGTGAGCCGGAGGATGTCTTCGATCCGCCATGTCAGGTGGGCATCGCTGGCGTGATCGAGTGCGGCGGCGATAGCGACGGCGGCGCTGCGGTGACCGCCCCCGGTGTCTGAGATCGCAAAGAGTATATCGACAGAGGGAAATGGCATGGGCAGCTCCATAAGGGGGACACCACGGGTGCATGCTACCACAAAGCGCCGCCCCGCCCGTTCAAGCCGAGCCCGACACCTACACCCAGCTCAACGGGGTGAACGCGGTCACGCTGGCGATCCGCAAGCAGACCGGATCCTACACCACGTTGCCTTCCGCGCAGCGTCATCTAGATGGCGACCTTGACCGCTGTGCGCTGCCAGATGACCAGCCCGTTGATGGCCATCACCAGAAACGCCACGTACAGTAGCGAAATAAAGCGCACCCCCTGCGCGTGGTCTCCGGGCAGTCCTAGATGGTGATCACCAGCTCGTCCACCTCGGCGAGGGCCGTGTCGATGAGCAACTGGTGCCCGCGATGGAGCGGGGCGAACTTGCCGAGGGTGAACCCGCGAGTTGGCGGCATCATGCCGAGTCCACCTCTCTAAATGATACGAGACACATCAGTTCCCCATAAAGCTGCGCCGCACACCGCCGTGATGAGAAGTGTGGTGCGCGCATCCTTCCCGCACCTGGGCGCGTGCGGGTGAAACGCCCGCGCCACCCGCTTCTCACGTGAGGCCATGCGACAGCGCGCACCCGCCATCGTAGCATATAGCAATCCTAAACTGGTTATGAAAAAGGAGTCGAGCCTTTAGGCGGCCTTATCCGGCTAAATCCTTGACTCCACACAACAACCCCAAGAGGATTGCTATAGCATCGAACGCCGCGCCGAACTGGCTTGACGGGCGACAGGTCTCCGTCCCCCGCAGGAAACTGTCGGCTAATTATTTGGTACAGATGAGCGAATCGCCTTTTAACGAGACTTTGCCACAGAAGCACACAGAAAGACACAGGAAAAGTACTAGACAAGGTTTCAGCTTTACAGGTGGGCGATGAGGCGAGGATGCGATGAGGCGAGGATGCGATGAGGCGAGGATGCGA
>CAIRFY010000178.1 GCA_903877945.1 uncultured Oscillochloris sp.
GAACAGCTTTACAGTGTGGCGGAGACGCGAGGACGCGAGGACGCGATAGCATCGCCTCGTCGCATCCTCGCCTCATCGCCACACTGTAAAGCTGAAACCTGGCACCTGAAACCTTGTCTTTGCGTCACACTATTCGCCCGTGTGACGCAAAGTGAGAAGGATTGCGAACGGAAAGGCCGCACCTACCCCGTGTAGGTGCGGCCTTTCCACGTCACCCCGCGCCCGCTGCCGACGCGCCACATGCCCACTCCGGCGATCATCATGTAGCAGAGCAACCCACACGGCCAGAGCAATCCGTAGGCCAGCGGCTGTCGGTAGAGCCTGCGGTAGAGCACACTGCGCAGGGCCAGAGACGCCAGCAGCGTCAGCCCACCCCCCGCCAGAGCCGCCCAGGCCACGTCCGCTGCCCCGAGCGCCAGCCCCGCCAACCCCACCGCGACGATCCAGAGCGGGCCAAAGGCCGTCAGGATCAGCCTGGACATCGCCCACAGTGAGCGTCCGCCGCCGCTGCGGTAGCCCGCCGCCGCATTCTTCATCAGCCCCGCAACCACCTCGCGCCCGCTCGTGTACATGCGTACCCGCAGGTAGGCCATGCCCTCGGCGATGCCCACCCGAAACCCAGCGGCGCAGATCGCCTGGGCCAGCCGCACATCCTCAAGTACCTCGCCGCGCACGGCGGCGTGGCCCCCCACCTGAGCATATGCCGCACGCCGCACGAAGATGCACTGGCCATTGGCCAGCACCTGATCGGGCCGCACATCGGGGTGCTCCATCTCCTCAATCGGGAAAAGCGCCATAATCAGAGCCGCAAATGGAGGCAGAATCACCCGCTCCCAGAACGTCCCTAGCTCCAGAAAAGGGAAGATGCTCAGCAGATCGAGCGTGCGGGCCATCGCCGAAGCCAGCAGGGCTGCGGCCAGATCTGGCTCCGCCACCGTATCGGCGTCGAGGAAGAGCAACCACCCGCCCTTTGCCGCGTCGCTGAGTTGCTGGCAGGCGTTGCACTTGCCCACCCAACCCGGCGGCAGCGGGCGTCCAGACAGCACACGCAGACGTGGGTCGGCGATCTCGGCCAGGATTGCGCCGGTGCGGTCGCTTGATCCATCGTCCACCACGATCACCTCGATCTGCGGGTAGGACTGGGCCAGGGCGGCGCGCACGCAGCGCCCGATGCTGCGCTCCTCGTTGCGGGCCGGGACAAGGATCGAGATCAGGGGCAGGTGCGACGGGTGAGTAGGCGTGATCAGGTGCGGGACACGGCCAAACCGCCGTGCGTCGTGGGCGATCATCAGGAGCAGCGCGGCGCTGGCGGCCACGATGATGAGGGGAAAGAGCATAGATTGTGGATTGCAGATTGCAGATTGCAGGTTCTAGATGAACCTGACCCCATTCCGTTTCAGATACAAAACACGCACGGCCCGCAGCACATAGCTGCGGGCCGCGTTGGAACACACGTGTGGCTATACCCCCGATTTTGTTCTCTGCCGCCATCTCTCTCTCCGCACGAGGCGGAGGCCGCTCCTAGCGCGCCGGGTGCTACCCGGTCTGCCGTCGCGGCGGCGATGCGAACGAGCGGGGTAGTACAAACGCCTTGCGGCTCCCACCGATGAGCTCGTCCCACGCACCTTGCTCCCCATCAGTCGGCGCGGTCGCCTGGCCGCCGACATCACTGCCGACGCCGGTGCGCTCTTACATTAAGGCTTTCGCCCGCACCCTTTCACCCCTCACCGAGTTGCCCCGGCGGGTCTGCTCTCTGTTGCCGTCTTGCGTCGCGTACAGGTTGCCCCGTACGTGCCCCCGCTTGCTGTTTCGCGGGGCGACCTTCCGCACCAATGCAAAAAATGCAAAAGAGCCAATGCAAACGTGCGCTTACATTGTGCATTGTGCATTGTGCATTGGTGCGGGCGAGGAGTCGGGAAGTTCCTCTAGAGGTTCGCTCCAGCGGCGGCTCGCCACATGTGCATCCGGCCCTAGTATACCAGGGAACGGCGTTGATGTTCTTTGGTGAGTACGGTTGCTGTAGGGAGTGGTGCAACGTCGTGTGATCGCCGGGCAGCCCTCACCCCCCAGCCCCCTCTCCCTGAGCGGGAGAGGGGCTGGGGGTGAGGGTCGGAGGGTGACTTTGCACCAGCCCTGGCATCAGAATGCGTCCCTCTCCCCCTCTCCCGTTCAGGTGGTAGAATGGATTCTATACATAGGAGCAGACCACCGTGCGCGTGGAACTCCGCTCATTCAACAATCAACACCTCACCCACACCCTCAACGCACTCCGTGCATCATCCGCGCCCATACGCTTTGTAACTTATGATGATCAACACGCCTCTGCTGTAGGAGGGGTGTGAAACCCACCGCTATGCACCATATCCTCATCGTCGATGACTCACCCGAAGACCGGCTCATCGTGCGCAGGCTGCTCACCCAGGTAGCGCCTGGCACATACACATTCAGCGAGGTGGATCGCGGCGACCGCGTCCTCGCAGCCTGCCATGCTGCCTTGCCTGACTGTGTGCTCCTCGACCAGAATCTGCCTGATATGGATGGGCTGAATGTGATCACCGCCCTGCGTAAAACGAGCGATGTACCGGTGGTGCTGCTCACTGGTGTGGGCAACGAGGCTCTGGCCGCCGAGGCGATCCAGCGCGGTGCCCAGGAGTATCTATCCAAAGATATGCTCTTCACAAAGCACCTGAGCCTGAGCGTCCAGCGCGCCATCGCAACGGTTCAGTTCGCCCGTGAGCGCGACCAAGCCCATGCGCTCCTCGCTACCGTATTCGATACCATCCCGGTCGGCGTGGTTGTACTCGATCACGAGCTACAGATTCTCCATATCAATACGATCCTTGCGAACTTGATGGGTCATCCGATTGCGGGCCTGTGTGGGCAGGGACTGCCTGCCCTCTGGCCTGCCCTGGCCGAGTCCCTGATCCCGCACGCGGCGCAGATGTTGGCCACCGGCCATGTGTCAGACCTGTATGAACTGATTGCCACCAGCCCGATCAGCGCGGCCAATCTGCATACATGGCAGATCAGTGTCCGTGTATTGACGCTGCCGAACACGGGTGCGCAGGGATTGTGCCTTGCGGTTCAGGATGTGACCGCTCTGCGCGAGGCCAGCGTTGCCGCCGCCCAATCCCTTGCCCGACTCGAATCTACCTTGACCAGCTTGCCGAGCGGGATTGGCTACTTGGATCGCGATCTGCACTACCAGATGGTCAACCCGGCCCTCGCCGCGATCAACGGTAAGACGCCCGAGGAGCATATCGGGCGCACCCCCGCCGAATTGCTCCCCGTCCTCGCCCGGCGGCTGGAGCCGATGATGCGCCAGGTGCTGGCGACCGGCGAGCCGGTGCGCGATCTAGAGGTTCAAGGCCCGCCCTGTCCGATTGATGGAGTGCCCCACAGTTGGCTGATCAACTACTTTCCCGTTCCGGGGCCAACCGGCGCGGTCTCCGGCCTTGGGGTCACCGTCATCGACCTGACCCAGATTAGGCGTACCGAGGCGGCCCTGCGGGCCAGCGAGGAGCGCTTTCGCCTGCTTGCTGAACACGCCCACGACGTGATCTACCGCTACCAGATCAGGCCGACCCTCCATCTGGACTACCTCAGCCCGGCCATCGAGGAACTGACCGGCTACCCCCGCGAGGTATTTTACCGCGACCCGGATCTGATCTTCCGGCTGGTGTACCTCGACGACCTGCCCATCACCCCAGGCGAAGCCATCGATCCCGCCGCCCTCGCGCTCATCCCGCAGCCGCTCACCCTGCGCTGGCAGCAGCAGGACGGCAGCATCAGATGGACCGAGGTCAATAGCTGGGTGGTGGCGGACGAGGCTCGTGACTCGCTCGCAATCGAGGGCATCGTCCGCGACATCAC
>CAIRFY010000179.1 GCA_903877945.1 uncultured Oscillochloris sp.
AAGGCAGAGGGAGCGTGAAGGGGTGATAAAGGGGTGTGTAAGTATCAAAGGCTCACAGGCTTGAATCGCCTGTGAGCCTTTGTAATGTTGGTGAGCCGGGAGGGGATCGAACCCTCGACCCTCTGATTAAAAGTCAGGTGCTCTACCACTGAGCTACCGGCCCCTCAGCGCATTATAGCCGAGGAGATCGGCAGCGTCAACGCAGGTGTGCTATACTCCCCGCAACGTAACGTCGAACAGACACAGGGGGCCTTATGCCGTCCGTTCCCGTCCCAACGATCATTGAACACACTGCCCGTGGTGAGCGCAGCTGGGATATCTTCTCGCGCCTGCTTCAGGAGCGCGTGATTATGATCGGTACGCCGATTGATGACGATCTGGCCTCGGTGGTTATTGCCCAACTCCTTGTGCTTCAGCATCAGGATCCCGAGCGCGATATCTGGCTCTATATTAATAGCCCAGGCGGCGTGGTACGCGCCGGCCTGGCAATCTACGACACGATGCAGTTGATTACCCCCGATGTCGCTACGGTCTGCATCGGGCGCGCCGCGAGTATGGCGACGGTGCTGCTCTGCGGAGGCGCGAAGGGCAAGCGCTTTTCTCTGCCGCACTCCACGATCCACTCGCATCCGGCGGGCGGTGGCGCGGAGGGTAATGCCCCTGATGTCCTGATCGCTGTCAATGAGATGCTTCGCCTTCAGCGCATGCTCCGTGAGATTATGGCCGATCACTCTGGGCAGACGATCGAGCGGATTGAGCAGGATTTTAGCCGTGATGCCTACCTCACCGCCCAGCAGGCGATTGAGTATGGTTTGATCGACGCTATCCTCGACCCGAATGCGGCACGATAGGGGCTGAACGTTCGTCAAGTCAGGAATTTCCTGACTTGACGAACCTCAGTTTGCACGCCCTGCGGCGCTGTGCTACAATGCCCCGCGCTAGGGCGACGTAGCAAAGTGGTAATGCAGCGGTCTGCAAAACCGCCACTCGCCGGTTCGATTCCGGCCGTCGCCTCCATCTCGCGCTGAAGGGCGGGGGACCCACAGACTATCTGTCGGGTCGTCTCTCGCCCTTCGGCATTTGTGTGCGATACCAAGGCTCGGCTCTTATCTGAAACTCGAAGCCGCGCACCTGAAACCTAGTTCTATGCGTATTCTCTGCGCCCTGACCTACTACCGCCCCTATACCAGCGGGCTCACGATCTATGTGCAGCGTCTGGCTTCCGCTCTCGTCCGCCGTGGCCATAGCGTTACGGTGCTGACCTCGCAGTACGACCCGAGCCTGCCCCGTCACGAGCTGATGGACGGTGTGCGGGTTGTACGTGCCCCGGTGGCTGCCCGTATCTCGAAGGGCGTAATTATGCCGACCTTTGGCCTGCTGGCTAATGTGCTGGCTGTTCAGCACGATGCGATGAGCCTGCACCTGCCGCAGTTCGACGCGCCTGGCCTGGCTCTGCGCGGGCGCCTGCTGCGCCAGCCGGTGGTGCTTACCTACCACAGCGACCTCTTGCTCCCCCCTGGCCTGATGAATCGTGTCGCCAACCATGTTGTTGATGCGGCGAATGTCTTGGCGGGCGCACTCGCAACCCGTGTTGTCGCCTACACCCAGGATTTCGCCGACCACTCGCCCTTTCTGCGGCGCTTCCACAACAAGATCGTCGTCATCCCGCCGCCGGTTGAGGTGGCCCACGCTAGCCCCGCCGATATCTCCGGTTTCCGCGAGCGCTGGAACATCCGTGGCCCGGTGATCGGTATGGCCGCCCGCCTTGCCGCCGAAAAGGGCGTTGAGGTTCTGCTCAACGCCCTGCCACGCATCCTCAGCGTCTACCCGAACGCTCGGGTTCTCTTCGCTGGCCCCTACGAAAACGTCCTCGGTGAGGAAGCCTACGCCCGGCACCTCGCTCCGCTCTTCGAGCGCTTCCGTGACCACTGGACGTTCCTGGGCACCCTCGGGCCGTCCGATATGGCGACTTTCTTTCCGAACCTCGACATGATCGTCGTGCCCTCGCTTAACTCTACCGAGACCTTCGGCCTCGTCCAGGTCGAGGCGATGCTCTGTGGCACACCGTCGGTCGCCAGCGCCCTCCCCGGCGTGCGCCAGCCAGTCCTCCAGACGGGCATGGGCCAGGTGGTGCCCATCGGTGACAGCGCTGCCCTCGCCAGCGCCATCCTCGCTATTCTTGCCAACCGCGACGGCTACGTGCGCCCACGGGCCGAGGTGGCTGCGAAGTTTAGCACCGAGAAGACCGCTGCGATGTATGAAGATCTGTTTCGTCAGCTAGGAGCTTAACAATGCAAAATGCACAATGCAAAAATGCAAAATGCACAAGGCAAACGCCTTCGGCTGCACATTTTGCCTTGTGCATTGTGCATTTTGCATTGACATGAAAGACTACCTGCGTCCACATCTGTACACGTTGCCTATTCACCGGGCCATGCTCCGCGCCGTGGAGGCCCGTCTGTTCGCCGAACTTGCCCCTGACCTGCCCGAGCCAATTGTCGATATCGGCAGTGGCGACGGCACTTTTGTGCAGATCGCCTTCCCTGGTAAGCAGGTCTACGGGATTGACCCGATCCGCTCAGATACCCACGAGGCCCAGCGTCGCCGTGTCTACGCCGGCCTGAGCGTGGCGAGCGGTAAAGACCTGCCCTTTCCCGATAATCACTTTGCCAGCGCGATTAGTAACTGCGTTCTGGAACATGTGGTGCCTCTGGACGAGACTTTGCGCGAGGTGGCGCGGGTGCTGCAACCAGGTGGACAGTTTGTGGCCTCGGTAGTGGGCCACCGCTTCCCCCAGGATCTGCTCGGCACCTGGATACTGAACAAGGTCGGCCTGGACGGCGCACGCTACGGGCGCTGGTTCAACAAGCTCTCGTACCACTTCAACACCCTGAGCCCGACCGACTGGACGGCGCGCTTCGCACAAGCCGGGCTTGAGGTGGTCTCCTACCGACCCTACTTTAGCAGTGCCGCCCTCAAGCTCTTCGACTTCAGTCACTACTACGGCGCGCCCAGCCTGATCACGCGCAAGATCATCGGGCGCTGGCTGGTCTTCCCGCCACTCACGCCCAACCTGCTCTGGGAGCCGATCCTGCGCACAATTTACACCGCACCTCCCGGCGAGGACGGCCCCTACTACTTCTTCATCTGCCGCAAGCCGTAAGGCTACGTCCCAAACAAAGGAGACCGAGAAATGGTTACTAGACAAGTTATTCGCACCCCCGTCGGCGAGCCGGTCAGCCCCTCGCGCATCCCCCCTTCCCCCTCACAGACCAGTGAGAAGGTAGTCGCAACCCCGAAGATTGGCAACCCCGCTGTCGTCGGACTGGCGGCCTTTGGGCTGACCACGATGATGCTTCAGTTTTACAACGTTGGCTGGGTCGGCCTTGGCCCGGTGGTCTGGCTCGGCCTGATCTTTGGTGGTCTGGCCCAGTTTATCGCCGGGCTGCAGGAGCAGAAAACCGGCAACAACTTCGGGTATGTCGCGTTCACGTCCTACGGCGCGTTCTGGATCTCCCTCGGCGTCATGTTCCTGGCGAACACCTTCAATATCCTTACCGCCAATTCACAAGATGTCGGCTGGTTCCTAGTGGCATGGACGATGTTTACCATCATCCTGTGGTTCGGGTCGATGCGAATCAACGGGATGCTGGCCCTCACCTTCACCCTGCTGCTGATCGGTTTCATCATGCTCGTCATTGGACATTTTGGTTTCCCTATCTTCATCGTGGTCGCCGCCTACGATCTGATGGCATGCGCCCTGTCAGCCTGGTATGTGATGGCGCACCTGCTCTTTCACGACCTCTTCGGGCGCGATGTTCTGCCAGTCGGTAAACCCTGGATTAGGTAGGGGCATCAGCTAGGTCATAACGCGCAGACATCCTTCGTAGATGTAAGCCGGGGGCTTCAGTCCCCCGGCTCGGATTTCCTCCCCATCATCCTCCGCACCAGCGCCAGTTCTTCATTCTCCACCCCACCCAGCAGCCAGAGGGCCAGGACGTAGCTGGGCGCGGCCACCACGATGGCGGCGGCGCTGCCGCTGGGCGCACCTAGCGCCCAGCGCAGGGCCAGCATCGCCGCGCCCATCGCTAGGGCGGCCAGCAGCGGGCGCCATGCGAGTCTGGCTACGCCGGGGGCGAGTCCCTCGCTCACCAGCAGCGGGCGGAAGACCATGTAAAGGACGAACTCTGAAAGAATCGTGATCGCCGCCGCCGCGTACAGTCCCCACTCGGGCCTACCAAGTAGCAAGGTTGCTGCCGGAATGGCCAGCAGATTCGCCGCCAAATTGAAGGCCGCTCCAATCAGGAAGGCTCGCGTGATCGCTGCCTGGCGGTTGACCGCAATCAGCACGTACTGGAGCAGTCCGTTGGCGAAGGAGAGCGGTAGAAACCAGGCCAGGATCGCCAGCACCGTCACCGATGGCAGGTAGGCGGCGAAGTTGCGCCGCGCAAAGATCCAAACCAAGTCGCTCGACAGGGCGCACATGCCCATCGCCAGCGGGAAGGCGATCAGCATCAGCACCTGGAGCGTGCGCCGCTGCGCGTCGGCCAGGGCCGCTCGCTCTCCGGCGGCGCGGCGGGCCAGCAGTGGGAAGACGGCGAAAGTGATGGCGGGCGGCAGCACCAGGGCGATGTTGAGCAACTGGTAGGGCAGGGCGTACTGCTGCACCAGGGCGTCGGCCTGCGTGCCGCCGAATCCGCGCACAATGAACATGTCGAAGCGGAAGAAGACCGCGCTGAGCAAATTGTTTAGCATCAGCGGGAACGCCTGCGGTACCAGCGCGCCGATAGTTGCCCGATCCCAGGCCAGGGATGGCCGAAAGAACGTCCGCGTCTGGAGCAGGAAGAAGATCCCGGCGGTGAGGCTGCTCACGCCTACGGCTGACCATGCGAGACCAAGGACGCCCCAGCCCAGCAGCAGCACGCTGATCCGCGCCAGGAAACTGATCGCCGCCGTGACCACCTCGATCAGCGCGGGTACCTCCATGCGCTCGGCGGCGTTATAGAGCGCCGTCACCGCGCCCGAGTAGGCGCTAGGGATGAGCGTGAGGATAAGCACCCAGATCGCCTGCTGCCCTCCCGCACTGAGCGGCTCGCCTAGACCGAGGCCGCCGAGCAGAGCGTAGGCACTGATGACCAGCAGGGCCACCGGCACCGCTCCGGCGATCACCAGCAGCAGGCGCAGGCTCAGGGTGGCCCCAAAGAGCCGTGGTGCCGCGTCGGGGTCGCGGGCCACCTCGCGGGTGAGCAGCACGCCCAGTCCAAACTCGCTGAAGGTGCCGAGGTACTGGGCCACCAGCAGGGCGGCCAGGCTGTAGGTTCCCACTTCCGCTGGGGCCAGCAAGCCGACCAGCACAAACAGCACGACCGTGTCGAGCCCGCGCACCAGCAGGCGCAGCCCGAACGTGACCGCGCTGTTTTTAAAGATCCGCCGCGCCGCATTCCCTGGCTCATCCCGGTAGAAACGCCGCCAAAGCAGCGCGCCCACACCCGCAGCCACCAGCACCCCGATCAGAATGGCGACAATAACATAGATTCGCAAAAGTTACCGCTCAGTCTCAATCCAGGCTCGCCGACCATCGCTGATCAGCTCAACCGTGCCGTCATTTTTCTCGTGGTAGAGGTTCGGGCTGAACCTGCGGCGCTCGGCGTAGCTAAGCAGCACGGGTGTAGCGGCCACGTAGGCACTGGTAAAAATGATCGCCTTCGGGTGCAGGGCAGCCAGCAGGGGTGTGTCGAGATTGCGTTGCCACGGGTAGGCCAGTGCGGACAGCGGCCCCCCCGCCGCCTGATCGACCGCCGCATCCCCGAGCGCCCCGCCGCCGTGGATGATCGTCCGGGTATCCCCGTATATGATCAGCAGCGCCGCGCCGCCCTCATCTCCCGCCGCCGCCGCCAGCGTCCGCAGGCTCGCCCCGTTGCCCAGGTCGAGTTGTACGCCGGGCCGCAGGGCGCGCAGCGGCGTCCCTAGCTGGCCGATGAGCCGACGCCACTCACCGGCGGTACCGCTCGCCGACATCTCCGGTGGCGCGAGGGCGATGTCGGGCCGGTAGCGTGCGAGGGCCGCCACTTGCCCCGGCATGTGTGCCCCGTCGGCGGAGGTAAGCACCACAGCGGCCAGGTCACGTCGCCAGAAAGGCGTGAGCCGCCCCAGGAGCGTCGCCAGCATAGCCGGGTCGCTCCCACCGTCAATCAGCACAAAGCGGCCCGACGGTGTCTGCACCAGGATCGCGTCGCCGGGCGTGTCTAAGAAGTAGACGTGCATACGCCCATCAGGACGTTGCGCCCAGGCCACAGCCAGGAGAACCGTCACCATCGCCAGAATCCAGCCCGCCGCCCGCAAAGCCGCAGGCCGCCGATCACTCGTCGCATCCTCCATACCTACCCCTAAAGTCAATACTTTACGAATAAGGGATCTATCGCCGCTCAGCCCTCACCCCCCAGCCCCCTCTCCCTGAACGTGAGAGGGGGAGCCGGAGGCGTCCTGCTGCGGAAATCTCCCCTCTCCCCGTGAGGGAGAGGGGCAGGGGGTGAGGGCTGAGCGGCAATCACGCGACTTTGCAACAGCCCTACCCTTGTTCTCACATCAGAGCATGTACCGTAAGGGAAGAGTCAGAGGATGCGCAATCAGCAATCCAAAATCCACAATCCACAATCCACAATCCACAATCACCCTGCCAGAGCAATGACCTCGATCTCGATGCGGGCGTCTCTTGGCAGGCGGGCCACCTGCACCGTCGAACGGGCCGGCGGATCGGCGCGGAAGAACTCGGCGTAGGCCACGTTCATCGCGGCGAAGTCGCCCATGTCGGCGAGGAAGACGGTCACCTTCACCACGCTGTCCAGCGCACTACCGGCAGCGGCGAGGACAGCCGAGATATTTGCGAAGATCTGGCGGGTCATTGCGCCGATGTCGCTGTCAACAAGCTGGCCGCTGGCCGGGTCAACAGGGAGTTGGCCGGAGAGAAAGATCAGGTCGCCGGCACGGACGGCCTGCGAGTAGGGGCCAATGGCTGCGGGCGCGTCCTGGGTGCTGATCACCGTTCGCTGCATACTATCCTCCTTATGGTGTCGCGTCGGGGCCGGGCCATTATAGCACCCCAGGAATCATGTCTAGTCTCGGTGTCTTATCACCCAGGCATGTTTCAATCCAGCTTGACAGTTTGGGCACATGCACCGCGTCCTGTTGCGGCAAATCTGCAATCTGAAATCTGCAATCTGAAATCTGCATGAGGGCTGTTGCAACGAGACAGCAGGTGGTTCGCCTGTGAGATAATGGCCCTCGTCCGCAATCTGCAATCTGCAATCAGGAAATCACCATGCCCGGCTGCTACAGCGACCTTGACCTGAGCCCGAATCCGCTGGAGGTGGCCCGCTTGGTCCGTGCGGCCAGTTCCGGCTACATCGATCTGACTAGCAGCAACCCCACCCAGCAGGGGCTGCTCTTCCCACCTGATGTGCTGCGTGCAGCTACCGAGGACTACTGGGAGTCCCGGCGCTATGCGCCTGACCCGCACGGCAGTTCGTCCGCCCGCGCTGCTATCGTTGCCTACTACGCCGGACGTACCCCGCCGCTCACCCTGCGTGCGGATGACATCTTCATCACCGCCAGTACGAGCGAGGCGTATGGGCTGCTCTTCGCGCTGCTGGCCGACCCCGGTGATAACCTGCTCGCGCCAGCAGTCACCTACCCGCTCTTCGAGTATCTGGCCGCCCTGCGCGGTATCGAACTGCGCCCCTATCAGATGATTGAGGACGAGGGCTGGCGGATCGACGGGCCATCGTTGCTGGCTGCGGCGAACCGGCGCACCCGTGGCGTGTTGATCATCTCGCCGCATAATCCGACCGGCGCTGTGGTGAGCGATCCTGTAGCCGAACTGAGTCGTCTGGGCCTGCCCGTGATCTGCGATGAGGTCTTTGCGCCATTTCACTATGCGGCCCCGCCCGCCCCGCCCTTCGCCACAGTCCACCCGGATTTACCAGTTTTTACGTTGAATGGCATATCGAAGTTGTTTGCCTTGCCCGATATGAAGCTGGGCTGGATAGCCCTCAGCCATGCCGCTTCAGGGTATAGCGGTCGGCTTGAGTTGCTCAACGACACCTTTCTGGGTGCCAACAGCCTCACCCAGCACATGCTACCGCAGCTCTTTGCCGCAGGGATGCCTTTTGTCGATTCGATGGTCGCTCGCGTTCGGGATAACCTCGACGCTGCTTTGGTCGCCTTTACGGGCCACCGGTGCCTGCGGGCCAAGGCACCTGACGGTGGCTACTACCTTTTCCCGGCTGTCACTGGCTGGGATGATGAGGAGGCTCTGGCTCTCCACCTACTTGATCACGGCGTCCTTGCCCATCCAGGCTTCTACTATGGCGATGTGTCGGGTACTCACCTGATGATCTCGGCCCTCACCGAGCCTGCTGTCTTCCGCGCAGGAATTGCCCGTCTGGTGACAGCCCTCGGCACGTAAGGCATGCGACGAGGCGACGAGGCGACGAGGCGACGAGGCGACGAGGCGACGAGGCGACGAGGCGACGAGGCGACGAGGCGACGAGGCGACGAGGCGACGAGGCGACGAGGCGATACTACCGCGTCACCGCGTCACCGCGTCACCGCGTCACCGCGTCACCGCGTCAGCGCATCACCGCGTCAGCGCGTCACCGCGTCACCGCATCACCGCGTCAGCGCGTCACCGCGTCACCGCGTCACCGCGTCACCGCGTCACCGCGTCACCGCATCACCGCGTCACCGCGTCACCGCGTCACCGCGTCACCGCGTCACCGCGTCACCGCGTCACCGCCTCGTCGCATGCTGAACTGTAGGATTGAAACATCTCTAACACTGAATCTGTCCAATCTTCAAGATCTGATTTCCTAACGTGCCTTTACACGTTGACCCGCCGCAAGCTGTAAATCGCCCATTGTACAGGCATGTGGATATTGCAACTGTGCGTACCCTCGTGTATACTTGCCGTGGTTGACGCCAGCAGATCGCCGATCATATTCCACTGCCCCATCTATTCCTGAGGAGCCGGAGTGGCAGATCATTCGCCAAAGTCCGCTGCGCCGCCAGGCGACATAGATCAATCTCTACTTGACGCGCTCCTGCACGATGCGGTGCCGAGTCGGCGTGAGCAGCTTCAGCCGACCCGTTTGCACTCGGCATCTGAGCAGCGCCGAGAGGCATTACAGCCCTACCTCCTGCGCACATGGCTCGACCACGCTCTACATATCGGGGAGCGTGTCCTCGTGCTATCCGCCGTTGTCGTCTTTTTTTACTGGCTTGCCGATGGCTATGGTCGTGACTGGATTCATAATCTGCGTAGCGCACCGTCCGCCCAGGCCGCTATTGACACGGCTGTTGTGCCAACGCCGACCATGGGCATGCCTAACACGGCTCCGCCTGCGGTGGCCCCTGATTTGCCGGCGCTTCCCTTCACCACGCCTGATATGGCCGACGTGCCAGCCACTTCAGATTTTATGGCTCCCCAGCAGGTTCTCGCAATGCCTGCGGCCGCCGACCCGCGCCCACAGCGTCTGATCATCTCTTCTATTGGCGTCGATACGCCGGTGAAGGATGTCTTTGTTGTTGATGGAGCCTGGCAGGTAGCTGATTATGCGGCGGGCTATCACGATGGCACCACGCTGCCTGGCAATACCGGCAACACGGTACTCTCTGGTCACGCCGGTCTGCGCGGTGGGGTCTTCCGCGACCTTGGGAATCTGCGCTTAGGCAATGATGTGGTGATCGAAACTGGTGGGTGGAGCTACACCTACCGCGTCCGCACTATCACGTCGGTCTGGCCGACGCAGATCGAAGTGATGAATGCGACACCAACCCCTGTGCTCACTCTGATCACGTGTACAAATTGGGATACGCAGCGCCTAATTGTGGTCGCTGATCTGATCAGCTCCCGACCGCGCAGTTGAAGCGAGGAGATGCTATGCAGCCGCCTGCCAAAGGCCGCCCCCCAACCCAAACTGGCCGTGGCCGCGCTCCTGCCCGTTGGACGGGATGGGAGGTAGCGCTGATTGCGCTCAGTGCTTTGATGATCGCGTTTCCACTCTACGCTGAGGCGACGCGCTGGATTATGCCTCCCCTCGCTCCTGCGCAGGAGAGTACGCCGAATACTAATCCCGTCGCTGGGGCGACACACGTTCCTGTTGCACATACGAGCGCCCCCGCGACCAGCGCCCCCGCGACCAGCGCCCCCGCGACCAGCGCCCCTGCGACCAGCGCCCCTGCGACCAGCGCCCCTGCGACCAGCGCCCCTGCGACCAGCGGCCCGCCGACCAGCGGCCCGCCGACCAGCGGCCCGCCGACCAGCGGCCCGCCAACCAGCGGCCCGCCAACCAGCGGCCCGCCGACCAGCGGCCCCGCAACCAGCGGCCCCGCAACCAGCGGCCCGCCGACCAGCGGCCCGCCAACCAGCGGCCCGCCAACCAGCGGCCCGGCAACCAGCGGCCCCGCGACCAGTGCCCCACCGACGGCAACGGATGGCAGCGTACCTCTCAATGGGCTACCGTCAACAAATACACCCGCAGCAACCAGTTCGCCGGTGCCGGTCACGTCTACGCCGACTACAAACGCCACTAATACCAATACACCTCTTCCTGGAACGACGACGACTCCGAACACACCTACCAACACGAGTGCGCCAACCGACACGAGTACTCCCGTACCCGGCAATATACGTGTCTTCAAGATCGCATCGGTTTCAGATGTAGCTCCAGGCCAGCAGTTTAGCTACAGTATCTCGGTACTCACATCCAATACGACATCTACAGCCGCGACCATGGATGATCCGGTCGATACGAACCTGGATGTGCTAAGTGCCAGTACCGGCGCGGGCAGTTGTTCGTTGGGACAGACAGTGAGCTGTTCGTTGAACGTCAGTGATGTGAGCCCGGCATCGGTGACGATCCAGGTACGTGTGAAGGCGAGTACCCCCGGCAACACGGTGATCTCGAACATAGCGGGGGTTGGTGCCAGTAAGTCGAGTAGGGTGAACGTGCGGGTCATTGGCGTGGCTGTCCCCACAACGCCGGGCGGATCGACGCCTACGCCTACGTCCGTTCAACCTCCCACCAGCACAGCTACGTCGCCGGTGATTGGTACACCTACGCCTACGAATATTGCCACGATTACAACGGTGGTTCAGCCCACTCCTCCTGCTACTTCGATCCCCACGGCGGCGCAACCCACCGCTCGGCCCACCGCCCGGCCCACCGCCCGGCCCGTATCTCCCCATCCTGCGCAGCACCCGATTGTTCCTACGGTGACACCACCGCCGCCCCCGGCACCGCCGACCCCTGCGCCAGCGGTGCCTACCGAGCCGCCTACTGCTGCACCTGTCGTGGTGCGACCAGCCGTGGTTCGTCCGACCGCATCGCGTGCTGTGGTGGCGACGGTGGTGCCGAGTACGATCATCACTCCGTCGCCTCAGACAAGCGCGACGGTAGCCAGTACCCCACCTCCCTCCCCCTCCCCCTCCCCTTCTGCATCAGACGGTATCTCCTTCCGCATCAGCAGCGACTGGGGCAGCGCCTACTCCGGCCAGGACATTAACTTCACGCTGTTGATCCGTAACACCCGCGCTGCAAACGCGAGTGGTGCCAATAACCTGCGCAATGTGACGTTGAGCAGCGAGATGCCGTCCAACATCGAGGTTCGCGGGGCGAAGGCAGATCGCGGATCTGACCCAACTGTCACTGGCAACCTGGTACGCTACACAATCGCCCAACTCGCCCCAGGCGAGGGCGTCGAACTGACGATATCCTCGCGTATCAGGACTGGCGTCACCTCTGGAACCCTGCTCGTCGCACAAGGGCAGGTTCTGTATGATGGACTGAGCGCGGCGGCCTTCTCGAATGTGTCCAGCGTGCTGGTCGTCGGCACGAGCCCCAGGCCGCAGGTAGCCACGGCTCTTATACTGGCCACGTCCTTGCCCAGCCCGACAGGCACGGCGGCGACGGCACTCCCGTCGGGCTACCCAGGCGGCGGAGCCTCCGCGAGTGCTGTCCCCAGTACCTCCGCGAGTGCTGTCTCTAGCACCTCCGCGAGTGCTGTCCCCAGTACCTCCGCCAGTGCTGTCCCCAGTACCTCCGCGAGTTCACCTGCTGCGCCAGCACCGCTACCCGATACACGTGGGGGCGTGCCGGTCGGAGGTGTCCTCCTCCTTGGAATGACCCTATTCCTGCGAACCTGGCGTCTGCACCGGGAGCGGGAGCGGATCTAACGACATAGAGAACGACCGGCGTTGTGGCACCGGTCGTTCTCTGGATGGGCGTTTTTGCTGACCGGCGCTGTGGCGCCGGTCTTGTTTTTAGCCGTTGCGGCTCAAGATGTTCTGCGTTGGGTCAGGCGGTGGGGCTGCCAACCATCGAGGGCTAACCAGAGTACAACGGCCAGAAGCAGCCAGTGAAGCTGATTACGCACGATGATCAACACACCCACGAACTGACGTGAGATCGGCAGAGCGTCGTAGAGTCGCTGGATGCCAATTGCCGGGGCAGCCTGGATCTGAGCGAGCATCTCCTCGATGCCAAGTTCAGCGCCAACGACGCTGTAGAACTGCCATGCCACCGACAGCGAGAATCCGATGGCCACCGCTGTTAGCACAAGTACCAGCAGGCTATACCACGACTTCGGTCGAACTGAGGCTGGCATCAGCACAGGCGCACCCGGCACCAGGGCCAGGAGTTGAGCGGTGAGCATCGGCGTCACCTCCCAACGCAACTCCTGGCGCAGGATCTGATCAAGGGCGTTCTCTGGCTCACGAGGCGATAGATCGTGTGTCGCGTTCATCCTCTCACCTCCCAGCCACATGAAACATCAAATGAAGTGGCACAATGCGTGGCGACTGGCTCTGCGGCTGGCTCTGCGGTGTGTGAGTCGCCTCTCGCGTAGCTGGCGGCTGCTCCTGTGTCTCCAGGATCGTCGCCAATCGCTCCTTGCCGCGCCGAATATGGCTCTTCACCGTATTCAACGGAATATCGAGGATGGTCGAAATGTCGGTGTACTTCATATCCTCGAAGTAATAGAGCGTCAGCACAAGCCGATAGTGTTCCTCTAGCTGACCAAGGGCGCTGCGCACCTGGTCGCGCAGTTCGCGTGAGTCGAGAACCTGGGCCGGGTCAGACCAGCGGTCGTCATCGGCAATGCTGGAGATCGGGTTGGCATCCTCTTCCTCATTGGCGGGCAAGACGACCTGCACCTGGCGTCCACGGCGGCGCAACTCATCGCGACAGAGGTTCACCACCAGGCGGTAGAGCCACGTCGTAAAGCGGCTTTCGCCGTTATACTGCGGTAGTGCGCGGAAGAGCCGGATAAACGCCTCCTGGGTCAGATCGGCGGCGTCCTCGGGGTTCTTGAGTACACTCATTGCAATGCTGTAGACATAATGCTGCTGGCTGATCACCAACTGGGTGAGCGCCTGGGTGTCGCCCTGCTGGGCAAGGGCGATCATCTCGCGGGATGGTTCTGCCACCGTGTACGTTCTCCTGGCGCAACTGCGCCGTCGTCAGATGGGGTCTGCCGTGCTGAGGACTGGCCCCCATACCCTATGGCTATGACGACGGGAAGAAGGAAGACGTTGCACGTGGGGGCGGAATCGCTAGGGGACAGGGTCGTGGCCGCCGTGCGCCCAGGGGTGACAGCGCAGAATGCGCGTTGCGGTGAGCCAGCCGCCTTTCAGGAACCCGTACTTGCCAATGGCCTCAAGGCCATACTGCGAGCACGTAGGGGTATAGATGCAACTCGGCGGGATCCACGGGGAGATAGCGAGTTGATAGAAGCGGATGAGTTTAAGAGCGAACCAGCGCATAGGTCAATTCAAAATGCAAAATGCAAAATGTAGCGGCAAGCGCACAGCCTGCCAGATCACATCTTGCATCTTGCATCTTGCATTTTGCATTTTGCATTTTGCATCTTGCATCTTGCATCTTGCATCTTGCATTTTGCATTTTGCATCTTGCATCTTGCATCTTGCATCTTGCATCTTGCATCTTGCATCTTGCATCTTGCATCTTGCATTTTGCATTTTGCATTTTGCATCTTGCATCTTGCATCTTGCATTTTGCATTTTGCATTTTGCATTTTGCATCTTGCATTTTGCATCTTGCATCTTGCATCTTGCATCTTGCATC
>CAIRFY010000180.1 GCA_903877945.1 uncultured Oscillochloris sp.
CAATGCACTGTTCCCCCCCCGCGTGCGGGGGGGCTAGGGGGGGTGATCGGCGGGAGCCTTTCTGCGAAGATATTTACAACTGTAGTAGTAGCCGATAGCCGATAATCGGGCATCAGCGATCTTTTTCATCGGGTGTTGTGCGCGAATCGCATGGTTGTCTGATCTGAACATGGAAGCATTATGGAGCGTGGCGTGAGTACGGATGTGATCGAGATCACGGATCTGTCCAAGTCGTACGGTAGCGTCCAGGTACTCCGTGGCCTCAGCCTACGTGTGGCTGCCGGCGAAGTTTATGGACTCCTCGGGCCAAACGGCGCGGGCAAATCGACATTGCTGCACCTGATACTCGGCTTCCTTAAACCCTCATCGGGCAGCCTGCGCGTCCTCGGCAGCAGCAACCCCGACAGTGTGCGCCCGCAGATCGGCTATGTCCCCGAGCGCCAGCGCTACCACACCCGCTACACCGCCCGCGAGTACCTGCGCTTCATCGGCGAGTTCAGTGGGATGAGTGGCCTCGATCTCGCTGACAAGGTGGATATCGAGCTCCATATCGTTGGCCTGATGAATGATGCTGACCGCAAAATGAGCACCTTCTCAAAGGGTATGCTCCAGCGGGTCGGTGTAGCCCAGGCACTGCTCTGCGACCCCGCCCTGCTCCTGATCGATGAACCCACCAGCGGGCTTGACCCAGGCGGGCAGCGTGAGATCACCGATCTGCTGACGAACCTGCGCGACCGTGGGCATACCGTGTTTCTTTGCACGCACTACCAGCGCGACATCGAGTCCCTCTGTGACCGGGTGGGCGTGCTTGCTGGTGGGAAGCTGGCGACCGAGGCGGTGGTGCGTGACCTGCGGGCACTTGGCGACGGCGTCCTGATCCAGGTTGACGCTATTAGCACAGAGCTGCGCGGCAGCCTGGAGGCCATTGGGCGCGGGGTGATCTGCGACCTGCGCACGGTGCGGATCCGCCAGAACACGCCGCAGATTCAGGCCATGGTACTGCACCGTCTGCTCGACGCCGGGGCAGCGATTATCGCTCTGGAGTCGCTGGAGAGTCCACTTGAGCAGCTTTACGCCAGAGCGGTACGAGCCGACACATCTGCGCATCGGCATGAGTACCAGACCAACAGCAGTGATCGCACGATATCACCCTCGCCCATGAACTCACCCGCGCCTGTGATCCCACCTCCCCCCGTCACACGTCGCCCGAACGAAGGCGATACCCTGCTCGACGAACTGCTGCGGCGAGGGAGCGCTCAGGAGCCCACGCAGAGAACAGGGAGCAGGGAAACGGGCGCTGATGATGCTGAGCCAAACGTTTAGGAGTGAGGATATATGCGTACCCTGCGGTTCACCGGATTCACTCTGCTAGAATACGTCCGCTCCGGGCGGATCATTCTTGAAATCATCGCCACCCTGGTGATCTTCTTTGTCTTCCTGCGGCGGCCGGGCCTGGGAATAAACGCCGAGTACTTCTTCAGCGTCACCGGGATCTACACACCAGCGCTCACGCTCTACAGCACAGCGGCGTTTATCGGCATTGGCGACAGGCCGCAGGGCTACGTGCTGCTCTCGCGGGGGGTGAGTCGAGCGAGTTACCTGCTGGGTATTTTCTTCGGCACCCTGGTTATCGTGTCCAGTTCCTACGGGCTGCTCTCGATCTTGACTGTCATACTCAACCCCCCGCCAGATCTTGATCTGCTTGGGTGGATCCAAGGAACCCTGCCGCTGCTGCTGAACGTCGGGCTGCTGTCCGCCCTGATGATTATGCTCTCGCCGATGGTTTTTGCCACAAGCTGGCGGTTGCTTGTGCTGGGGCTGATCGCCCTGGCCTTCTCCAATAACTTCATTGGCGGCACGATCCTGATGACGCTGCCCGATTGGGCGCAGTCAGTCCTGCGGGCGATCCAGGCGCTGCTCGGTGGCCCCCTTGTGCCAGCCTTCTACGGCTTTCAGTTAGCCGTCACCCGCGACTACACCACAGCAACAGCCGTGGTGAACCTGATTGCCCAGCTATCGCTGCTGCTCTCGCTCCTCGGTCTGGCGATCTACTCCTTCTCGCGCAGGGATCTGATTTTTAGCCACCAGTAGGGAGAGCTATAGCAATCCTCTTGGGGTTGTTGTGTGGAGTCAAGGCTTTAGCCGGATAAGGCCGCCTAAAGGCTCGACTCCTTTTCATAACCAGTTTAGGATTGCTATATTGGCCTAAAACCAATACTTTACGAATAAGTAGTCTCAGCGCCGACCTTACCCCCTCGCCCCCTGCCCCTCTCCCTCACGGGAAGAGGGGGCTGGGGGGTGAGGGCTGACCGGCGGGAGGTTCGTTATGTGAAAAGTATTGGCCCTACTTCACCGGCACAAACGCGACAGCGTCCACCCACACGCCCCGGCCCTGGTCACCGGCGAGGGTGCCGCCCAGCACCAAGGCGTTGGCGGGGGTAAACTCGTAGGTGCCCAGGTCGGCCCACCAGTTGCGCGCACCCTCAGAATTGATGATGGCCGCGCTCTCGCCACCGCTATGGCGGATGAGGTAGCGTAGCTCGCGGGACTCGTCAAGGCCGTTGAGGGCGTAGGGGATGTAGGCCAGCACACGGTAGCGTCCAGCGGTGAGCAGATGCGGGTGCCAGACGGCCAGAGACGGTGGTTCGAGGGATGCCGCTCGCCAGGGCTGAGCCGCGCTACCGGGGAAGCTGCTGGCCGCGTAACGCGATCCGCCGCCATAGCCCACGTCGCTCTTCTGCCAATTGCCGCTGCTACTAAATCCGGGGCCGCCGTCATCAACCACCGCTACGCCAGGGGGCGGCGGGCCACAGGGCGAGGGCATGTCGGCCCAGAGCCAGACGCTGACCTGGCCCGCCGGACTCTGCGCCCAGGGGTCGGGGGATGCGCCGCACCAGCCGTAGGGATCCACATCGCGACCGAGGTACTGCACCTGGAAGTGCAGGTGCGCGCCGTTAGCGCAGCCACTGGCCCCGGCAACACCGATCTGATCGCCCGCCACCACCGACTGCCCAGCCTCCACGCTGATCTCGGAGAGGTGCCAGTAGAGGCTGCGGTAGCCGTTGCCGTGGTCGATGATGACGGCGTGGGCCGGGGTAGCGCAACCGTCGTCGGAGTTACCGGCGAAGATCACCGCGCCCTTGGCGGCGGCGAATACCTTGTCGGGCGGCCCCATCGCGTAGTCCCAGCCGGTGTGTCCGTCGTAGGCAAACGAGGCATCGGTCTCTTGGCGTCCCCAGTAGGTTTCCAGCGAGCCATTCTGGCGCAGAAAAGGCGTGTCGTGGTCAAAGAACGACGTGATCGGCACCAGATCGGCCATAGGCCGGGTCATGAAGGGGGCCGCTGGGGCGGGCCAGTCAGTCGGCGGATTGCGCGGGTCGCCAAAGAGGCGCGCATAGGTATCTACCAGGCCGTTGAGTCGCGAACCGAGGCCGCCGGGGCCGGTGGTGGGCGCCAGAACACGGGCCAGCACATAGCGGCTGAAGGAAATATCGGCGTTGACCTCCTGGCGCGTGCCGTCGGCGAAGACCAGCGGCGGCAGCGGGCCGGTCGGGCTGCGCAGGGCGTAGTCGCGCACGGCGTAGCGCAGTTCGCGAGCGGCCCAGTGGAGTTGACTATAGAGGCCACGTCGCCCGCCGCCATTGCCCTGGTAGCCCATCGCAAAAGGGAAGTCACCTGAGCCACCCGAGCTAATCAGGCCACCGTGCAACTCCATCAGGGCCAGGAGCAGCTTTGGGCTGAGGCTGTAGAGGCTAGAGAGACTCACCAGCGCATCGGTGAAACTCTGCGAGCGACCGCCCACCTGAAAGCGAATGGGAGCCAGGGCGCTGCCATGCTGCTCCAAAAATGCCTGGATCTCGGATCCGGTGAACTGGTAAGCGTAGCTGATGCGGCGCGGGTCGAAGAGCGGGTCGTGTGGTGCAGGAGTAGCCGTGGGCAGGACAGCGGTAGGCGCGGAGGTGGCCGTAGACACAACCGGCGAAGCCACGGCTGAGGGCGTAGGACTCGCCGCAACCACCGGCGCGGGCGTAGATGTTGGCGCAGGAGAAGGCGCGGCGCAGGCCGCCAGTGCGACGGCCAGAGCGAGCGACACCAGGGTCGTGTGGAGCGACTTCATAAGGCCACAAGCTTACGCGAATCCGCCCGTTTGGTCAAACAAGACACAGTACGTCCCGTGTTGACGCCAAAGGCATTAACACGGGACGTACACGAACGTCAACGCTGGAAGATAGCCTGCACGCGGGCGATGATCTGCTCAATGGTGGCCTGCATCTCGTTGATCGCCACCTGCACGTTGCCACGGGTGTCCGTCGCACTATCCTCGTTGGGCACGAGCACCCAGAGGGCCAGGTAGAGGATCGCGCCAAAGCCGTTCAGCACGGTCAGGGCGATAAAACCGATCCGAATCATCAGCGGGTCAATCCCAACATAGCTCGCAAGGCCACCGGCGACGCCGCCGAGCATGCGGTCGCTCTGGCTGCGGGTGATGCGCTTGGTGCTGTCCATATCATCAATCCTCTCGTGCGTCTCCGACCGCCCCGTGGCCGTCGGCATCTCGCATCTGCCGGTACGACGGTGGGGGGGCGCAGTTTGTTGCGCAACCGGCGCGGGCGTCGGTTTAGCGATTTATGGCCACAGAAAGACACAGAAGCACACAGACATATGTCTTTAGACATGGTTCAGAACAGCTTTACAGTTTGGCGGGGACGCGAAGACGTGAGGACGCGAGGATGCGATGGCATCGCTTCGTTGCATCCTCGTCTCATCGCCAAACTGTAAAGCTGAAACCTGGCACCTGAAACCTTGTCTTAGGGATGGTTCAATCCAGATTGACAATTCAGCGACGAAACGATGACGCGGTGAGGCGTTCCGTATCGCCTCATCGCCTCATCGCCTCATCGCCTCATCGCAAGACTGTCAAGCTGAATGTACCCATTTTGAAACATGCCTTAGGCATGTTTCAAATCAGCGTGACAGTTCAGCGACGAAACGATGACGCGGTGAGGCG
>CAIRFY010000181.1 GCA_903877945.1 uncultured Oscillochloris sp.
CACAATGCAGGCGACTTCGGCCAGTTTCTGGTTGGCGCGCCCCACGCCTACGGCCTCACCGCCGAGGATCTAGAGCAGCGTACCGATGGGCACATGGACATTGACGCCGTGCGGGCCGGGGCCATCCTGATCTGCCCGGTGAAAGTGCCGGGTGGCGGGGTCTACCTGGGCGACATGCACGCCATGCAGGGTGACGGCGAGATCGCCGGGCACACGGCGGATGTGTCGGGCCGGGCAACGCTGCGGGTCAGCGTCCTCAAGGGTCTGGGCAACGCCGGGCCGTTGCTGCTGATGCGCCCGGACGACCTGCCGCCCCTGGCGCGACCCCTGAGCGCCGAGGAGCGCGCCGCCGCCGAGGCGCTGGCCAGAAGGTGGGGCGTCGTGGCCGGGGTCGAGGCGAGCGGGCCGCTCAGCTTCGTCGGCAGCGGGCCGAACTTGAACGCCGCCACCGACAATGGCCTCCAGCGCGCCGCCGACCTGCTGGGCATGAGCGTGGATGAGGTGAAGAACCGCGCCACCATCACCGGCGGTATCGAGATCGGGCGCCACCCCGGTGTGGTGTCGGTGACGCTGCTGGTGCCCATGGCCAAGCTGGACGCTCTGGGACTCGGGCATCTGGTGCGCGAGCAGTACGGCCTGTAGGTAGGGTCCCTCAGATGCAAGGCCGGGGCGCAGCGGTCGCGCCCCGGCCTCGCGCATGTCAGCCGCCTCCCCATTGACAGCCCCGCCCGCGCCGCTATACTCGTGGGAGAGCCTGTTCGATCCGGGGGCGGCGCGGCGACCCGCCGCCCTGGTCGCCGCGCCGCCCGCCGCCGTGCCATCCGCACCCCACGACTGAGCAACCGACCATGCCGTCCCCGAATGAGATCGACCACCAACACCGCCGCATGGAGGCCCACCGGGCCACCTTGGCCCACTACCTCGACCAGGTCTCGATCCTGGGGTCGGCCTATACCCCGCCCGGTGTGGGCGCGGGTATCCGCGAGGCGCGGGCGGGCATCGCTCAGTGCAAGGCGGCGCTGCATGGCTGGGGCGTGGCGGTGGATGACCACCCTGACGACGATGCGGCCAGCCCGCAGCCCGCGCCCATCGGCGCGGCGGAGGTGGAGCGCGCCCTGCGCGCCGCCCTGCCCGCCGAGTCCCAAGCCCAAGCCCCCGGCATGGCCCGCCTGCTCAGCGCCCTGTCCGCCGGGGATCTGAGCGCCGAGGCGCTGCGCGAGCGGGTCGCCGCCGACCCGTCCTTCGCCCAGGTGCTCCGGGGCCTGGTCGGCCAGAAGATCAGCCTGGGCCAGTCCGCCGTCTCCTTCGGCGTGGGCGCGCAGGTCGGCGACGTGACGATCCGCGATGTCGTCGGACGAGACATCATCACGATCAACGTCTATCACGGCCCGCCCACTGCGGGTCTGACGGCACCGCCGACGCCGACGACCGGGGGGGCTCCGCGCCCGCTGCGGGTCTTCCTCTGCCACTCCTCCGCCGACAAGGCCGCCGTGCGGCGGCTCTCGCGGCTGCTGGCCGAGGGCGGTGCCGCGCCCTGGCTCGATGAGGAGCAGCTTATCCCCGGCCAGGACTGGCGGCGGGCGATCCCCAGCGCCGTCGAGTCCAGCGACGTGGCGCTGGTCTGCCTCTCCCGCGACGCTGTGATCCGCGAGGGCTACCTGCGCGATGAGATCGCCTTCGCCCTGACGGTGGCCGAGCGTCGGCCCGAAGGCGAGATCTTCCTCGTCCCACTGCTGCTGGAGCCCTGCGATGTGCCCGCCCGCCTCGCCCGCTGGCACTGGGTCAGTCTGGCCGAGCCGCAGGGCATGGGCCGGCTGCTTCGCGCCCTGCGCGCCCGCGCCGCCGAGCTGGGGGCCGTCGCGCCCGATGTGCCGACGGATGCGTGGCTGGTATCGCCGCCTGCGGTCGCCCCCCTGCCTGCCCCCCTGCCACCCGCCTCCATCGAGCGACTCTGGCGGCAGGCCCGCACGGCTTACCTGACGCAGCAGTGGGCGCGGGCCGAGGTGTTGCTGGTTCAGGTGGCGGCCCTGAACCCGGCCTACCAGGATGTGCATGCCCGCCTGGTCGAGGTTCACCGTCGGATCGACCTCCAGCGGCGCTATGATGCCCTGGCGACCCTCCGTGCCGCCGACCGCTGGGAGGATGTGCGGGTGCATCTGGCCGCGCTCACGGACTCCCAGCCCGACACCCCCGACCCACAGGCACACCGGGCATGGGCCGAGGGGCGTCAGCGCCGCGAGCAGCACTACGAGGCGGCGCTAGAGTCCGTCGAGCGTGCCGCGTGGCCGGAGGCGATCCGCGATCTGGAATTGTTGCTGGCTGAGGTTCCTGACGATGCGGAGGCGACGGCGCTCCTCGCTTACGCTCAGGCGATGCAGACCGCCGAGGCGCAGCGGCAGGCCACGACCGCCCAGGCCCGTCAGGCAGCGGAGGCACACCGTCAGACTGAACGGCTGACCCCTGTCGTCGCACAGATTCATGCCGGGATGTTTAACCAAGCGCTCGCGTATTTGGATGCGTTACTCGTCAAAATACCCGCCGACCGCAAGGCCACCGCACTCGCCGCCCAGATCATCGAGAATCCGGCGGCACCCTTCGCCGAGCGCCTGCGTGCCGCTGAACTCGTTGGCCGAGTGGGCGACCCGCGCATCCCGGTCGCCGCCGAGCAATGGCGGGCGGAGCTTTCCCGGCGCAACACGGACTTCGGCAAACCGACCGGCTACTGGTGCTACGTGCGCGAAGGAGCCTACCGCATTGGCGGGTGGGAGAAAGACCAGGGCAGCGCCAACATCACGCTGCGGGCCTTCTGGGTGGCACGGCTGCCCATCACGGTCGCGCAGTACGCGGCGTTCCTCGCTGATGCGCGAGGCAAGGACAATACGCCGTATCTTTGGGGCATAGCACCCTGGACTGGCCCGAACCAGCCGGTGATTGGTATCTCATGGCGCAATGCCACGGCCTACTGCGTCTGGCTCAGTGCGCAGATGGCCGATGATCTGCCGACGGGCTATGCGCTGCGGCTGCCCACGGAGGCGGAGTGGGAGGCGTCCGCCGCATATGATGCGCGAGGTTCACGGAGAGACTACCCCTGGGGCAATGATGCGCCAACCCCGGAGCGGGCAATCTATGACGCCAGCGGACGCAAGAACCCCGCGCCGGTGGGCTGTTGCCCGTCCGGCGCGGCAACTTGCGGGGCACTAGATATGGCCGGGAATGTATGGGAAGTCATAACCAGCTACTACAAAGGGTACCCGGCGCTGAGTGGGCAGGTTAAGAAAGACTTTACAGATTACAATGTTCCCTGGCGCGGCGGATCGTGGTTCACTAGTAGTTCAAATATTCGCTGCGGGGCGCGGAACAGGCTTCATCCCGGCTACTTCACCGGGGATCTCGGTTTTCGTGTGGTGCTTGCCCCTCCCACAATAGCCGATAGCCGATAGCCGATAACCGATAGGCACACAGAGCAATCTACTGGGCTGATCGTAAAGAGTAGATGTAGATAGCGTTTTAGGATGTCGTCCTATCGGCTATCGGCTATCGGCTATCGGCTATCGGCTATCGGCTATCGGCTATCGGCTATCGGCTATCGG
>CAIRFY010000182.1 GCA_903877945.1 uncultured Oscillochloris sp.
GCGTCCTGTCATTCTGAGCGAAGCGAAGAATCCCGGTCGGGACGCTTCGCTTCGCTCACCGTGACAGCGTTACTTCTGCGCTGCGCTATTGCGTTAGGGACGCGGAAATTTTTAAGTATCCCATCGTCATGTCACGCGGAGCGAAGCGAAGCGTCCCGGCATCCGTATCGCCCGCCGGGACGCTTCGCTTCGCTCAGCGTGACATGACGATGGGATACTTAAAAATTTCCGCGTCCCTAACGGGAGGATGAAATGAGTACACCTACATGGCGCGGACGGCTTGGCCTGATGGGTTTGCTGGTGGTGGCCCTGCTGGGCGCAGCGACCCCGGCGCAGGCGACGGGTGGCCCGGCGGTGCCGGTGAAGATCGTTGCCCCCCAGCCCTACCAGCCGGGGTTTTCGATCATGAGTGGCTTTATGGATGTGAACGGGACGATTTTCTTTGCGGCACAGGATGATACCCACGGTGAGGAATTGTGGAAGAGCGATGGCACCACCGCTGGCACAGTGCTGGTCAAGGACGTCCAACCCGGCGCGGGGAGTTCGTCGCCCTCCCAACTGACGAGTTTCAACGGGAAACTGCTCTTCTCTGCGGATGACGGTAGCCACGGCCAGGAGCTATGGATGAGCGACGGTACCGCCGCTGGCACGCTCCTCGTCAAGGATATTCTGATTGGGGTGGCGTCCGCGATCACATCAACTCCAACGATTGTGGTGTCGGGCGGGCGCGCCTTTTTTGTCGCCGATGACGGTAGCCACGGTCGGCAACTCTGGGTGAGCGATGGCACCCCGGTGGGTACGCAACTACTGAAGACCATCAACATCCCCACCCCCGGCCCATTTGGGTATTGGCCCACGAATCTGACCAATGTTAGCGGCACGCTGTTCTTCACCACGAGCGACCAAGGCAGTAGTAGCGACACGCTTTGGAAGAGCGACGGGACGACCGCCGGCACCGTGGCGGTTAAGGTCTTACCGCCCGGTTTTTTAGAAAGCTCAATGGTTCAGCATCTGACTGCGGTCGGGCAGAAGCTGTTTTTCATCGTTTGGGTAGATCTCTGGGTCAGTGATGGCACTTCCGCTGGTACCATCAAGCTCATGGATCGCATTGGTGATTCCGCGTTCACCTCGACGGCCTTCGACGGTGCGTTTATTTGGACGGCAAACCCCAATCAGATCGGGACGAGCGACGGCAGTGTTACGGGCACCGTGATCCTCAAGCAGTTCGCAACCGGGACGACGGTAACGGCCCTGCTGAGTACCGTGGGCAAAACCATCTTCTTCGACACCCATGATAGCGCGGGAACAAACCTCTGGACGAGCGACGGCACCGCCACCGGGACGGTGCTGGTCACGACGTTCGCCGGGACGATAGACTACCCATTCTCCGATGAGGGTATCAGCATTGCCGGACGCTTGGTATTTAGTACCTGCGGGTATGCCGCTGGGTGCCAGCTTTGGCGCAGCGACGGGAGCGCAACAGGCACTGTGCCGCTCACCAGCCAGCCATATCAGCCAACCACCGTCGCCGCCCGCACCTACATCCAGGCCGAGAACTACGACCTCGGCGGTGAGGGGGTGGCCTACCACACCAGCGACACCGTCAATCGGGGCGGCACATACCGACCCACGGAGGGCGTTGGGCTTACGACGGGCAATATCGACGGCAGCAGCGGGATTATCCTGGGCTGGACAAAGCCCGGCGAGTGGCTGAACTACACCGTGGACATCGCACGCACGCGGGCCTACACGCTGGAGGTAGCCCTGGCCGCACCGGGTGTTGGCGGCAGCTTTCACGTTACGCTGGATGGGGCCGATGTGAGCGGGCCAGTGGCCGTGCCTGACACGGGAAGCTGGAATACATGGACGACGATCAGCGGGCCAGCGCTGCACCTGCCATCAGGACGCCACACCTTGCGCCTGGTGTTCGATAGCGCCAACCCAACCGGGTACGTGGCGAACATCGACTATTTCGTCCTCGATGGATCAACGAATTCGCTCAATCTGCCGCTGGTGCGGCGATAACGGCGGGGATACGTGCCCGTTAACGTAAATGGCCCTTCCCCGCCCGCACGAGCAAGGCTCCCGCTCTTCTCACCGAATGCGGGGTTTAATCCCAATACTTTTCGCAATACCTTCGCCAATTATCCGGTGAGCCGGTCAGCGGGGAGCGGATGGATACGCCCAAGCCGCGTCACCTGTGCCAGAAGCCGACGCAATAAACCCGGCTCTGGTTTTTCCGGAAGGAGTTTAATCACTTCCTCGGCATAGGAACGCCCTCGGTAGTGCGCCTTGAGATCCAACACGCTGCGGTTTGGGTCGGTGTCCCGTAGAATGGTTTCCATGGCTTTTGTGGTTCTTCCGTTGTTTGGGTTTGAACATCCCAACGGTACCACAGAAGCCGCTTTCGTTCGCGGTCAGTTTTGGCGAAGGTATTGCAATAATGGCCCGTTTGTCGCGAATCCTGACCATACCCTTACGATGTGCGGCGCAGATCGATCCCCAGACTCTCGGCGACCGAGATGAGCTTCGCCAGGAACAGTGGTAGCGAGTCAAAGGCACCGTCGCCGCCGCTCTGCAGCACCGTGAGTTGGTGGATCTCCGGCATATGCGCCGCGAGTTCCGGCAAGCGATCCACCAGCCGGCTGGCCAGATCACGCTCGCCCATCAGATTGCGTACCTCCTGGCGCACGCGCTCGATCTCGGTGTCCTGCGCTGCGGTCGCGAGGCGCACCCGGTCGGTGGCTTCCTGCAACTCCAACTGCGCGAGCGTCTCCCGCCGCACGCGTTCACGATTCGCGTGCTGCTGCTGCTGGCGGAGCGCATCTTCCTGCGCCTGCACCGCCTGGCGCAGCTCCGCCTCGATCTGTTTGAAGGTCATCTCACGGGCGATGCGCTGCTGCTCCGCCTCAAGCTGGCTGGCCGCCAGGCGCGTCTCCTCGGCCATCTCCTGCAAGGCGCGGGCGACCTGCAGCGCCTTGCCCTGCGCTCCGGCATCCGCATCCAGCTGCGCCCGCGTAAGCGCCTCGGCCTGGGCGCGCCGGAGCGCGTCGAGGGTCGTCTCCTGGGCGATCCGTGCGGCCTCGGCGCTTCGCCGCCGCTCCGCTTCTTGACGCGCCAGTGCGGTTTCCAACTCAAGCTGCAGCTGCTGCCGCGTGGTCTGCTGCTCGCGGGTAAAGCGCATGCCCTCCTGCTCCAGCCGGATCTCCTGCGCCTCGGTTTGTTTGGTCTGGGTTGTGCGGGCAATCTCGACCATCGTTTCCGCCTCGCTGGTTTCGGCCAGCTTGCGGTTTTGCAGCTCCTTCACCCGGATCTCGTCTTGGGCCAGCAGGTAGCTGATCCGCGCCGTTTTCTCCTGCTCATAGCGGAACGGTGCCTGGAGATCCTCCCACAGCCGCTGCGAACTGACCAGCGCCTCCTTGATCTGCACGGTGACGATTTTGATACCCAGGCCCTCGTCGGCATCATCCCCGCGACCCTCGGCCACGGCTTTCAGGCGTGCGGTCAGCTCGGCAATGATCGGCTCTTTGTCGGTCAACACCTCTTCGACGCTCATCGTGGCAATCTTGTCCTTGATCGCCGCCTCGGCCTGCTCGCGCAGTTGCGCATTGACGATCCCCAGCGGGTCGCGCATATCGGAGAAATCAAGCTTGCGGTAGGCGACGCTGAAATCGTTGATCTGCCACTGGACATAGGCCAACACATTGATGCCCTGCTTTTCGCGGCTGATGCTGTTGGCGACAATCCCGATCGTCTGCATCGCGGCGGGAACCACCAAATAGGCGTCGGTGTAGGGGTTGTAGCGAAACGAGAGTCCCATCCCGATGGTCACCGGCGCGGGTCGGCCGATCCGGGTATGCACCACATAGACATTCGGCGGCACAATGATCTGCTTGAAGATCCAGAAGCCGGTCTCGCGGACGGGGATTGGCTCCTTCTCAAGCTGGAGTTGCTCGGAGGTTTTGAGCAGGCTGACGGGCACCGGAGCGGGGGCCGCCCGGCGACGTGCTTGCGGCGACGGCGATCCTGGCGCGGACGACGGAGCCGCCAAAGAGGATATCGCGGCGTCGAATGACGGCTCGCGGGGTGGCGCTTCGGCCTGTTGGACGCCTTGTTGCTCCTGAAACACATCGGCGGCGGCTTTGCGACGTTGCTGCATATCGACCTCCTTGTGTACGGTGGAAGACGGGGACTGCACGCAAGATACGCAGCGGCGCGGCAGAATGTTCCATAGGACGAGGTTCAGATCCGCTCTCCCTGGCAGTGCGGAGGCGCGGAAGCGCTGCTAGTTGGTATATTTCGCAACCACCAGCTTGTGCGGCTGGACCATTTGCGCCTTGATTAGTTTGTCGAACTTCTTCCGAATGGGGGGCAGATTGATAATCGGCACGACAAAGGTATTCAGCAGGGTGGTGCCGAGCGCGGCCTGCGGGAAGGTCTTGTACAGGCCCATCCGGGCGTAGGCGCGATGGTCGGCGGGGAAGATCATGCGCAGGCGGCCATAGATGTCATCGCGGAAAATCTTCATCCCCCCCACCCCGAGGAACGTCTGGGGGCGGAGGTAGCCGGCCTGGGCGTAGTTCAGGGCGCGGGCCATTAGCTGGTCGAGCAGGCGGTCGAGATCCGCAGAATCACCACTCTCGTCGCTGACGACGCCGACCAGGTTCGCGCCTTGAAATGCAAAGAAGCCACGGAAGATCTCCAGCAGGTTGGGCACCTGCCCAAGCGGGCCAGCGATAACCAGGGCCACCTGCTTGCCCACCAGGACGGGCGTGTGGGTGTTGAAGAAGATCCGGTCGAAGAACATCTTCCAGCGCGCCGACAGGTAGCGGTCGACCATCCGTCCGGCATAGACAAGCACATCGGCGGTCATCACCGTGGAGGTGTAGAATTCAATGTAGCCGTCTTTGCCGGTGTAGGCGCACTCGTAATTGGCACCGCACTCCAGGCAGCCCAGACAGCCGGATTTCATGTCGAGGTCATGGATGTTGACCACGCGCACCTCGCCCGCAAACGCGCTGCGGCAGCGGGCGACCATGTGGGCGAGGTTGCTATCGGCCAAGTTGGCATCATGGAGCAAGACCACCTTCTTCCCGGCGGTCGAGACGGGGGCGGATGGAAGCGTAGGCTGGTACGAAAACGCGCGCGAGATCAGGGGCGGATACTGGCGCTGGGTTGGGACCTGGTTCTCGATAGCCTCCAGGAACTGCCGGCCAAACTGGGTGAGCTGCTTCCGGCCCTCTTCGGTAAGCAGGTCGTGCATATCGGGAGAGAACGAGTCGACAAAGCGCATCTCCAGGTCATCGCAGATGGCGTGGATGTAGTTGTGGGCGGTATGATCAAAGAAGTGGATGGAGGTCGAGAGCGCAGCGGTGTACTTCCCGGCAAAGGCATCGTGCGCGCCACGCTCAAAGATGAGCTCGATAAAGCGTTTGTAGTGCGCGTGGACGATGAGGATATACAGAGAAAAGCCCCAGAGCACGGCATCCGATTCGCGGATCTGGTCGATGACCGTGTCGAAGGCGGCGCGGTCATGTTCGAGCCGCTTGAGCCGCTGCGCAATATGGAGTATGGTGAACTCATGCTGGGGGTAGATCTTGGCCAGGTAGGCCACAGACTGCATCGTAACGCTCAACTCCCCCTTGGGGCTGCCGTTAAGGACCGTGATCTTCACAGGTGTTCCTCCTGTTCATCCGTTCGTTCACGCTGCCGCTTGACGCTGATGATGATCCGCCCGAGGTCGCGGATCGTGCGCAGCACGCCGTGCAGACTGGCCTGGTCAACCAGCGGGCTCGCGAGGGTGGTCGTGCCGTCGTCCGCAACGGTCATGGTCAGCCCGGCGAACCAGGCCGCCCAGTGCGCGGCCTGGGTGCCTTGCACCCGCCGCACATAGGTAGACACTTCTTCAGACTGGCCGACAACCGTTTCGTTCTTGAACTTGAATATATGTTTTATTAACACCCCCTTTCTGAAAGGATGACGCGCACGCAACGCCCCAAGGGCGTACGCACGCATCAATCCAGACGTGTCGGCAAAACAAAGAAGACACAGAGGCGGGGCCTATGGGAGGAGATGCACGAGGAGCGCGAAAAGGCTGCGCCTGGTACGTGAAGGACGACCAAAGCCTAGCCTGGTGGCCGAGGGTACATGTGGAGGTGAACAAGCGACCAGCAGATATCGACCTGCGTAACGCAGATCTGTACCGTAGCATAAGAAATCAGAATTGAATAGACTACTTATGGCCCATAAAAAGATCCATTTATACTTATCGGTAGATCAGTTATGTATTGATTTTAAACCTGAAATGAACCCAATGACGGAAGAGCCTCGCACGTGCATGCGGCACGTGATCACGGTGAGAGGAGCCGACCTCGGCATGCAGATGGCCCAGTCATGCGGCTTCGAACCCCCGATGCGTGCCGAGAGTTCGCGCATCGTTGCGACTAGCTCCGCCGCCGCGCGAATCCGCGCCCGGCGGCGTTCTCCCTCAGACACGATCTCCGCCTCTGCCCACATCAGCGCAGGCCCGATCCATCCTCCCGCGATTGTTCGATGTCCTGCTCGGATGGGGTCAGATAGATGCTCGTGACCCGCAGGTTGCTGTGACCGAGGACGGCCTGGATCTCCGCGAGGTCGGCGTCTGCTTTGAGCAGGCGACGGGCGAGGCTGTGCCGAAAGGTATGCGGGGTGATGCGGTCCAGTTCTGCGGCGAGGCGCTCCAGGGCCACCCGCTGATCCTCGCGGCGGGCCAGGGCGGCGTCGGCACGGAGCTGGCTCGCTTCCTGTGAGGCCAGATGGCGCCCACGCTCCTGCACC
>CAIRFY010000183.1 GCA_903877945.1 uncultured Oscillochloris sp.
AAGGTCGTAGGCGTTGGCCGATGCACCCGCTGCCGGGTTCGCCCGGCAGGGCACCCGTAAACGTGCCGTACTGCTCGGATGCCGACTCGTCGGTAGCGCCAGAGCAAAGCCCCCGCCTTTAGGCGGGTGGTGGTTTACTACCGAGGAGGCGACGCCTGAGAGCGGGGATAAGGAGCGCCTGCGCACGATCTTCCTGCGGCTCACCCGCCTGGATAGCGATCTGGCTGCGGAGTCCCCGCGTGACACGCGCCAGCGTGTGGCCCAGGACGATCTGATGCCCGCCGGGGTTGACCCTACGCCCACCTTCGCCCTGGTGGCGCGCCTGGTGATCACCGGCGT
Source organism: uncultured Oscillochloris sp. (assembly GCA_903877945.1). GTDB lineage: Bacteria > Chloroflexota > Chloroflexia > Chloroflexales > Chloroflexaceae > Oscillochloris. The sequence goes on from CAIRFY010000183.1 coordinate 340, forward strand.
CGGCCCCACCGGCGAGAAAACCGTCGAAGTGGCCCACGAGGCGCTCATCCGCTCGTGATGGAACATCACCGATGGGAACCAGATAGCGAGCGCAGCGCAGCCCGACGGTACTATGGCAGCCAGGCTTTGGTTTTTAGCTCCGTGAGCCAGAGCCTCCATGTATGGTTGCCGTCGGCAATACGGGCTATAACTCGATGTTCCAAGTCTGGGACGTGAAGACGGGCAAGGTCCTCGTGCGTCTTGACCGGCCACAAAGACGTTGTCACAGCGGTGCAGTTTAGCTCGGACGGGACGAAGCTGATCAGCGGCTCGTGGGATCGCACGGTGAAGATCTGGGATACAGCCACGTGGCACGAGCTAAAGAGTTTCGCGGGCCACACCAGCGCCGTGCGCAGCGTGGCCCTGAGTAGCGACGGCACGCTGCTGCTCATAGGCGCGGATGACAAGACCATGCGCCTGTGGGATGTGGCCTCGGGAGAAGAATTGGCCCTCTTCAGCGGCATGACGGGGCAGGTCACGAGCGTCGCCTTCAGCCCAGATGGTCAGACCGCCGTCTCAGGGACGAATCATAACGAGGTGTTGGAGTGGCGAGTATTCACCTCCAAGGCTCTAGAGACGTGGGTGCATGAGAATCGCTACATCCCACCGGCGAACTGAGAGGAACTGACACGCTACCGCCTGCCCTGTTCGTAGAGGCCACGCACCCCTACTGGAGTGTCCCCGTGCTGCCTATGAGGACACCCGATGCGGGGAGAGAACCTGCTCCGCCACTGCCAAGGTGCTGCGCGCCAACCCCGCGTTTAGCCGCAATACGCAATACTTTGTTAGACATGGTTCAGAACAGCTTTACAGTTTGGCGGAGACGCGATGAGGCGAGGATGCGATAGCATCGCCGCGTCGCCTCGTCGCCTCATCGCCTCATCGCCTCGTCGCCTCATCGCCTCATCGCCTCATCGCCTCAACGCCTCATCGCCTCGTCGCCAAACTGTAAAGCTGAAACCTGGCACCTGAAACCTTGTCTAACAAAGCATCGGTTCTAGGGACGTGCCGCCCTACGTATCGCCTTTCGCCATCGCTCGCTGGCGTGCGGCAACAGCCAGAGCCTTCGCCTCTTTGAGACCGTGCTTTTTGATCGAGTAGGTGGTTCTTCCGCGCTTCCCATTCACCGACCACGTCGCCTCATACACCTCGTGGCCGTCGCGCATACGCCGGTGGATACCGACATTTGGCGCAGGCGGCGCACCGTTTTTCGGCTTGCCCATCTCTCGATTCATTCGGTCGCGCCATTCAATCGCCGCCGCAAGAGCTGACAGCCGGTCGCCGTAGACTCCGTCGCTAAACAACTTGCTGCGGGCATCGCCCCGCCAGCGCACACGCACAAAGTAGCCCTGGGACTTTGGGTAGTCCATACGAGTGATATTGAGGTAGCGAGTAGTCTTGACCTTTCGGCCCGAAGAGGATGATGAGCGTTTTTGGACGGAAGGCTCCACCATGACCGGCGGACAAGGCGGAGGGGGTGGTGCCGGTATCTGGATGTTGCTCAGGGGTGGATTTAGGTTTTCGGGAAGACGGGCAGATGCCTCGCGAACAAGCGACTCCCACTGGGCGTCATCGTGGGGATTGACCACCCGACGCCGGTGCTGTACTGGCTTCATAAACTTTCATTTTTTTGCAAAGCGAACCGTATGCCTATAGCATACCACGAACACGAAGTTGTGTTGCAGCATTGTAGGGCTGGTGCCAGGGCTGATGCAAAGTCGTGTGGTCGCCGGACAGCCCGCACCCCCCAGCCCCCTCTCCCAGAGCGGGAGAGGGGGAGCCGAGCGCATCCTGATGAAGAAACACCCCTCTCCCCGTGAGGGAGAGGGGCAGGGGGTGAGGGCTGTTCGGCAGCAGATTCCTTATTCGTAACGTATTGGTTCTACACCCGCACCAGATCAGTGGGGACGGGGAAGTTCTGGCAGAGCTCGCCAACCTCGGCGGCGATGCGGGCCTGGCGCTCGGTGTCGTCGGGGTGCTGGAGGACATCAACAATCCACGTGGCGATCTGAACCATCTCAGCCTCGGCCATGCCACGGGTGGTGACCGCCGGGGTGCCGATGCGGATGCCGCTGGTGCGAACCGGCGGCTGCGGGTCGTCGGGGATGGCGTTCTTATTCACCGTGATCGCGGCGCGGTCGAGCGCCTTCTGGGCCTGGACCCCCGTGACCCCCAGGCCAGTCAGGTTGGCCAACATCAGGTGATTGTCGGTGCCGCCGCTAATCAGGGTCACGCCGCGCTCGGTGAGTCCGGCGGCCAGAGCCTTCGCGTTGCGGCGGATCTGGGCGGCGTACTGCTTGAACTCGGGGCGCAGGGCCTCGCCGAAGGCAACCGCCTTGCCCGCGATCACGTGCATGAGCGGGCCGCCCTGGTTGCCGGGGAAGACGCTGCTGTTGATCTGCTTGGCGTAGGGTTCGTCCATCATAATCAGGCCACCACGCGGGCCGCGCAGGGTCTTGTGGGTGGTCGTGGTGACAATGTGGGCGTGACCGACCGGGCTGGGGTGTTCGCCTGCGGCCACGAGCCCAGCAATGTGGGCGATGTCGGCCATGAGCAGGGCGCCCACCTCATCGGCGATCTGGCGCATGCGGGCGAAATCAATGATCCGGGGGTAGGCGCTGGCCCCCGAGGTGATCAGCTTGGGGCGGGCCGTGCGAGCCTTCTGGGCCAGATCGTCGTAGTCGATCTGTCCGGTGGCCATATCAACACCATAAAACTGGATGTTGTACCACTTACCGCTAAAGTTCACCGGGCTGCCGTGGGTCAGGTGGCCACCGTGGTCGAGGCGCATGCCAAGGATGGTGTCGCCGGGCTGAAGTAGGGCGGTGAAGACGGCGATGTTGGCCTGGGCGCCACTGTGGGGCTGCACATTGGCCGCATGCGCGCCAAAGAGCTTCAGCGCACGGTCAATCGCCAACTGCTCAACCACATCGACAAACTCGCAGCCGCCGTAGTAGCGCTTGCCGGGCAGACCCTCGGCGTACTTATTGGTCAGCACCGAACCCTGGGCCTCCATCACTGCGAGGCTGGTGTAGTTCTCACTGGCGATCAACTCCAGACCCTCGCGCTGGCGCTTGACCTCGCTGTCAATCAGCGCGGCGATCTCGGGGTCGGATATCCGTAGGTTATCAAGTGTCATGTCTTCCTCCTGTGAATTGCAGATTGCAGACTGTAGATTGTAATCTACAATCTGCAATCTGCAATCTGCAATTATTCAGTATCCGGCTGATTTATCGACGATATTCAACAGCGGCTGACTGGTGCGGAAGCGGGCCAGGTTTTCGATGAAGAGCGCGACCTGGCGTTCGTGCATGCGCGGCGAGAGCGCGGTGGCATGCGGCGTAATCGTGATATGAGGCAGAGTCCAGAGCGGACTCTCGGCGGACAGAGGTTCCTGCTCGAAGGTATCGAGGGCGGCCCCGCCGATCTGACCGTTGCGCAGAGCGGCGATCAAGGCCGGATCGTCGATCAGTTCGCCACGGGCGATGTTGATCAGGTAGGCCGTGGGTTTCATGGCCGCAAACGCCGCCGAGTCGATCATGCCGCGTGTCTCGGCAGTGAGGGGCGCGGCGACAACAATGTAGTCGGCCTTGGGTAACAGGTCGCGCCAGGCATCGCCGCTGACGACTCTGGCGACGCCGGGCATCGGCCGGGGCGTGCGGCGACTGCCGTAGATCCGCATACCGAAGGCGGCGGCCCGCTCAGCGATGGCCTGGCCAATCCCACCGATGCCGATAATCAGCAGCGTAGACTCATACAATTCGCACTGCGGCACGTCCCCAAGCCAACGCGACTCGGCCTGGGCGGCGCGGTAGGCACTCATCTGCTTCGCGTGGGCCAGCATAAAGCCAAGCACAAACTCGGCAATGGGGATAGCGTGGAGACCGGCGGCGTTGGTCAGGGTGAGGTCGTGCGCCTTGAGCGCCGGGGTGAGCAGGTGATCGACACCAGCGCTCGGCGTGTGCATCCAGCGTAGGCCAGGGGCGGCGGCGAGAACCTGATCGAGTGCAGGCAGCGCCATCCACCAGCGAAAGTAGGCGACCGCGTCCGACGGGTCGCCAGCGAAGTCGCCGGCAAGGCTCACCCAGATGGGATCAACCCCAGCGGGAAGCTGCGGCGCAAGAGACTCGTGGATCTGGGAAGGGACGATGATCTTCATAGTATGACTGGGTGACTGGGTGACTGGGTGACGCGGTGATTGGGTGACGCGGTGACGCGGTGATTGGGTGACGCGGTGATTGGGTGACGCGGTGACGCGGTGATTGGGTGATAAAAGTGTCACCGTGTCACCGTGTCACCGTGTCACCGCACCAC
>CAIRFY010000184.1 GCA_903877945.1 uncultured Oscillochloris sp.
TCACAACTGCGATAAGCTGGATGATGCCGTAGACGAAGAGCATGGGAATGCAAGATGCACAATGCAGGATGCACAATGCAGCTATAAGATGCGTAAGGAGGTTACAAATTGATCACTTAGGCATGTTTCAAAATGGGCACATTCAGCTTTACCGTCTTGCGATGAGGCGATGAGGCGATGAGGCGATACGGAGCGCCTCACCGCGTCATCGTTTCGTCGCTGAATTGTTAAGCTGGTTTGAACCATGCCTTAGACAAGGTTTCAGGTGCCAGGTTTCAGCGTGACAGGGCGAGTCTTGCGACATTGTGCATTGTGCATTGACTAGGTTTCAACCGGCACCGGATCCTCTGCGGGAATCTGGATCGCGCCGGGGCCAAGGGGGGCAAGCGGCAGGGTGAAGGTGAAGGTGGTGCCCTGATCCTTCCCGGCGCTAAACACCGAAATATCGCCGCCCTGGGCGTAGACCAGGTGGCGCACAATTGCCAGGCCGATCCCGCTGCCGCCGCTCTGGCGTGCGCGTGACTTATCGACCCGGTAGAAGCGCTCGAAGACGTGGGGCAGGTGTTTCGCATCAATGCCCACGCCGCTGTCAGAAACCGCGATCATCACCATATCGTTTGTAGAAGACGCCCGCAGGGCCACCTCGTCCCCAGCGGACGTATAGCGGTAAGCGTTTGAGAGCAAGTTGATCAGCACTTGGTCAACCCGGTCAGGATCAGCCCAGACCAGGGGCAGTCGGGCGGGTACGTCAATGTGTAGGCTCACCTGGTTGGAGGCAAAGAGCGGGTCGAACTGCACGCGCATGGCGTTGAGCAGGCGGGGCACATCGGTGCTGCGGGCGACCACCGGCAGTTGCCCAGCCTCGACCCGCGAGAGCAGTTCCAGATCTTCGATCAGGCGCTGGAGTCGGTTCGACTCGTGCAGGATCAGGCTGAAGGTTTCGGGGCTAGGCGTGATCACACCGTCGAGCAGACCTTCCATATACCCGCCGATAGTCGCCAGGGGCGTGCGCAGCTCGTGGGTCACATCGGCCAGGAGCGCAAGGCGGCGCTGCTCAGTCTGGTCAAGGGCATCGGCGAGTTGATTGACGCTCTGGCTGAGCTGAGCGATCTCGTCATCGGAGGCAATGATCGTACGCTCGCGGTAGAAGCCCTGGGCCAGACGCTTACTCACACCGGTGAGGGTCAGCAAGGGTTCGACAATCCGCCGCGAGACGAAGAGGCTCACCACCACGGCGGCGACTAGGGCGGCGAAGCCACTGACCAGGAGAGCCTGCTGCACAACGGCTTGAAACTGCTGGAGCGGCGAAGCCTGAATGATAGCGCCGGGGTTGAGATTACCCGTCTCAGCGGCGGCGGCGCCGAGCGTCAGCGGGGCCGAATTCACCAAACCGATACTGGCAAGGAAGGTCGCCGTGGACAGCAAGACAATATCGGCGATCACCACAATCACCAGATGCGAGATAAACAGCTTCCAGCGCAACTGGTGGTGCCACCTCATCGCGGGCCACTCACAAACTTATAGCCGACGCCGCGCACCGTCTGCACAAACGACAGGTCGGACTGGTCGTCCTCCAGTTTCCGGCGCAGCGTACCGACATGCACATCGACGACGCGGTCGATCCCGGCGAAGTCTGGCCCCCAGACCCGCTGGAGCAACTCCTCGCGGGTGAAAACGCGACCGGGGTAACTGGCCAGGGCGTAGAGCAGATCGAACTCACGCGGGGTCAGCTCAACCAACAGGTCGCCGCGCTGCACCTCGCGGCGCTCGGGGTCAATCGAGAGTGCGCCAAAGATCAAGGCCGGGCGGTCATTGGCCTTGCCTGCGGGCATACGGTGGCGGCGCAGGATCGCCTTGACGCGAGCTACCAGTTCACGCGGGCTAAACGGCTTGGTGAGGTAGTCATCGGCACCTACCGAGAGCCCGATCAGCTTATCTACCTCATCGGTACGCGCCGTGAGCATCAGCACATACACCGCCGTCTCCTGGTGGAGTCGTCGGCAGACCTCAACGCCATCGATGCCGGGCAGCATCACATCAAGGATCACCAAGTTGGGGCGGATTGCGCGAGCGAGGGTAAGCGCGCTCGGGCCATCATAGGCCCGATGAACGGCGAACCCCTCGGCGGCAAGATAGCTCGCCACCAGATCAACTATGGGTTGCTCGTCGTCAACCACCAGGATCGTCGCTGCATCCATCGCAGAACCTCGCACATCTATGCGGGATGGCGCCTGCCAATCATTCTTATGAGATATGTGTCGGGAGCCGCCTAACTATACCACGATTAACGGGTGATGGGGCGACGCATCGCCAGCGGATAGGGCTGGGGCAACGTCATCCTCCGGCCCTCACCCCCTGCCCCTCTCCCTCACGGGGAGAGGGGAGATTCCGCAGCAGGACGCATCCGACTCCCCCTCTCCCGTTCAGGGAGAGGGGGCTGGGGGGTGAGGGCTGATCGGCGACAAACTGTAAAGTACCTGCGAACCTTGTCTTACTATACGATCCGGGCAGACTCCGCCGGAAGATCCGATTGGGTCAAACTATGACCCGTTCAGGTCATCTCTGGATTCTGCTGGGGCGTGTTTTAGGGCGCAGCCCTACGTGATCCACCCTCGCCGGATCGCCTCAACAACGGCCTGGGTACGATTGCGCACACCGAGGTGATCGACGATCTCCTGGATGTGGCGCTTGACGGTCGCCTCGCTCATGTGCATACGCTCGCCGATCTCAGTGCTGGTGGCACCCTCGGCGATAGTGGTCAGCACGCGGAGGGCGACGCTATCGAGTCCCGACTCGCGGGTGATCCGGGTCTCAGCCTGATGAGCGAGCGTATCAAAGAGGGTACCAACCAGCCCTGGCGAGAGCACTCGCTCGCCGCTCGCCACCGCACGAATGGCGTCGAGGATACTTCGGTAGTCACTGCCCTTGATCAGATAGCCGTGGGCACCAGCCTCAACAGCGGCTAGCACCTGGTCGGTGTCGGCGTAGGAACTGAGTACGATCCAGCGCGTTGGGAAGGCGCTGCCCTGGCGTAGGGCGGCGAGTCCGCCTCCGTTGGGCATGCGCAGGTCGAGCAGCACGACATCGGGCGCGAGCATTTGTACCGCCGTCATGAGCGTGCGACCGTCAGATGCCTCGCCTGCCCACACCAGGTCAGGTTGCCGCGCAATCAGGCAGCGCAGCCCCTCACGGACGATTGGGTGGTCATCGGCGACCAGGACACGAATTGCCATCGTTAGATCTCTCGCTGTGGTCTTTTTTAATGCGGCAAGATAACACGGATCTGGGTGCCCTGGCCGGGGGGAGAATCGATCTGGAGCTGTGCCCCGATGCTGTGGGCGCGCTCGCTCATGCTGAAGAGGCCGATCCCGCCGCCACGCGGCGAGGCCGCGCCGATCCCGTTATCGCTAATCACCAGCGTGACTTCCGTGGGGGTAGTACGCAGACTGAGTTGCACGGAGTTGGCGTGGGCATGTCGCACGACGTTGCTTAGCGCCTCCTGGGTGATCCGGTAGATCGCCATCGCGCTCGCCTCGGGTAGCGCATGTAGGTCTGGCTCAAGGTCAAAGATGATCCGTATGCTGGCGGCGCTGCCCCAGCGCAGGCCCAGATCGAGCAGCGCCGCCGGGAGGCCCGCGTCCGCAAGGATCGGCGGGCGCAGGGCCTGGACGATCCGCGACATTTCGGCGTCGGCTGCGGCAAGGGTGTGTTGGGCCAGGGTGATCGCGTTAAGACTCGCGTTGGAGACAACACCGGTCAGATCGGCGCGGGCCGCTTCGAGCTGGAGCTGCGCGCCGAGCAGACTCTGCCGCACGCCATCGTGCAACTCTGCCGCGATGCGCCGCCGCTCATGTTCCACCGCCGCAAGGTTGGCCGAGAGGCTGGCCGAGATCTGCGCCGACTGGCTCACGGCCTCGCGGAGCGCCTGGGTCAGCCGGA
>CAIRFY010000185.1 GCA_903877945.1 uncultured Oscillochloris sp.
ACCCTGACGAACGTCGGGCCAGACGCGGCGACGCACGTGGCGGTCAGCGAACCGCTGCCGCTGGGGCTGCTGTTCCTCAGTTCGACACCGGGCGCAGGGAGCTACGACGCGACCAGCGGGATCTGGACGGTGGGCACACTGGCGGCGCACACGAGTACGCCGCTGGTTATCCGGGCACGGGTGACCAGCGGTGCCGCGATGACGAACACCGCACAGGTGAGCGCGTCGGATCAACACGACCCGAACAGCACCCCCGGAAATGGCAACCCGAGCGAGGACGACCAGGCCAGCGTGACCCTGACGCCGCCGGAGGCCGACCTTTCGCTCACCAAGGCGGTGAACACCCCGACGCCCAATGTCGGCGACATCGTGACCTTCACCCTGACCCTGGCGAACGCCGGGCCAGACGCGGCCACGCATGTGGCGGTCAGCGAACTACTACCGGTGGGGCTGACCTTTGTGAGTGATACGCCGAGCCAGGGAAGCTACGATGCGGCCAGCGGAGTGTGGACCGTGGGCACGCTGCCGGTCAGCACGACCACGACGCTGCTCATCCATGCGCGGGTGACGGGGGTCGGCCCGTACACGAACACCGCACAGGTGAGCGCGTCGGATCAGCACGACCCGGACAGCACCCCCGGAAATGGCAACCCGAGCGAGGACGATCAGGCCAGCGTGATCCTGACGCCACAGGTGGCCGATCTCTCGGTACGCAAGACCGTGGACAATCCCACGCCGAACGTCGGCGACGTCGTGACCTTCACCATCGCTGTGGCCAACGCCGGCCCCAGCAATGCCACCGGGGTCGCGATCAGCGAGCCACTACCCGCCGGGCTGACATTTGTGAGTGATACACCGAGCCAGGGGAGCTACGATCCGGCAACAGGCGTCTGGATGATCGGCGGGATAGCTATTGGTAATGTAGTCACCCTCGACCTGCGCGTTCAGGTATCCGGTGTCGGCCCATACACCAACATTGCCGCGATCAGCAGGTCGGATCAGTACGACCCCAATGACAAGAATAACAAAGATAACGTATCAATCGGCGGTGCGTTGGCTGACCTCTCGCTCTCCAAGCGGGTGAACACAACCATTCTGCCGCCTAACCATATCGTGGATTACACCATCGAGGTGGTGAACAAGGGACCAAGCGCGGCCACCGGTGTGGCGGTGGCCGAGTACCTGCCCGCCGGGTCTACGGTACTCACCCCGACAACGGCGACCGGCAGTTACGATGTCCCCGGCGCGACGTGGTCGGTGGGTCACCTAGCGGTGGGCGAGCGAGCTACGCTGACTTTGTCGGTGCAACTCGGCAATAACGGGCCATACATCAACACCGCCGAGATCAGCAGGTCGGATCAGCCCGACCCCAACAGCGCCCCATCCAACGCGGTGCCCGGTGAAGATGATCAGGCCAGCGCAACCGTGGACATCGGCATCGCACCGAAGTCGGCTGACCTGGAGTTAACCAAGACGGCCAGCACCCTGAGTACGTTGCCCAACAGTGCTATCTTCCTGATCACCGTGATAAACAAGGGGCCAGACACCGCCACCAACGTGGCGGTGAGCGATCCGCTACCCGCTGGCCTCGTGCTTATCTACACGGAGTTGAGCCAGGGCAGCTATAACCTCAATACCGACATTTGGACGGTCGGCACCATCCCGAGCGGTGCGTCGGTGACGTTAAGGATCATCACGGTCATCTCCACCAACAACAGCGTCACCAACACGGCGCAGGTGAGTAACTCGGATCAACCCGACCCTGACAGCACGCCGGGCAACAGCGTGGTCGGCGAGGATGATCAGGCCAGTGTCACCTTCAGTGGTCCCACGGCGGTGACGCTGACGAGCTTCAGCGCTACCCAGCAGACCAAGGGCGTACAACTGCGCTGGACGACCGGCAGCGAGCTGAACAGTCTCGGTTTCCAGATCTACCGCAGCGCCAGCGGTAGCCGATCCGACGCTGAACTAGTGACGCCACAGATCATCGTGTCTCGCGGCGGTGTCTTGAGCGGGGCGAGCTACAACTTCCTTGACCTGGACGCGAAGGCCGGGGCACGCTACAGCTACTGGCTGATCGAGCGAGAGATCGGCGGAGGCAGCAGCGAGTACGGCCCGGTGCAGGCACCCAGCCTCAACGCTGGCCCGTACCGGATCTTCATGCCACTTGTTCTGCGGTGAAGTAACGTCGGAGGGGCGGCTCGTGAGCCGCCCCTCCAGAGTCAACGGACGACCTACTATGACAATAGTCTCACGTGAATCTGTTGTGGCGAAGGTAAGTAAAGAGGTAGTGTGGTGGATCAATAACCGTATGAACAAACTACGAGGAGAGCGACATGATACGATGTCACTCAACCCGTTCCTTGCACCTATTTTATATAACTTGCACAATGCAGGGGACTTTGCTGAGCTTGGAACTCTTCTCTTAGCGGGACATTTAATGACTGGCCATAGTACTGGCTTTGGAAAGTTGACTGACGAACGCCTGTTGCCTAATGTATTTGGAACACAGAAGCTGACAGGTGCATATCGCAGTAAAAATCCACCATTTGCGGCGTCGTATTTCAATGAAATTGATCATGTGGTTGCCCATCTAAGCCCCAAGCCTATTCTGCTGTCGCTCAAAACTAGCCGATGGACGATTCAATTGACCGCTGCAATGGAACTCAACGCTGCATTTGTCAAGATCATCGAAAAGCACATCGATCAATTCGAACAAATAGTCGTCGGCGTATCTATTGGTAGCGCGGCGGAACTCAGTGATAAATACGATATCCTACGAGGAATTAATCGCGGAAAAAACCATGATGTGGTAGATATTCAACAACATGTACACGTTTTAGCCGGACGAAGCTTCTGGGCCTGGATCAATGCAGGAGAACAGGCGACACAAGACTGGATTTTAGAAGGTATCCTCGCAGGTTTACATGAATCGAACTGTCGGGAAGAGGGGCATCTTCTGCTTGCCTCATTTGCAAAAGCCTTCAATAGATCCTACGACAAATTCAAAAAAGACGACGGAACTATTGACTGGTACGCCCTGCTCACGTCAATTAATGGATAGCAGACTCATAGCTTCATCTAACCCAAGTCGAAGTTGCTCTGTTTTCTCATCTACCTCTCTATCTTCATCCCCAGCATAGTAAGAAACATCCCCAGCATAAACACGCCCATTTCGCCAAAAAGATCGCGTCCTCACATGGGGGCGTACATGGATAATTCTATGTGTGAGCATCGCTTCTAAGCTATTTTTTTGACCCTTCTGAATGTCTTGCAATAGCTTCAAGACAACTTCACCAGCGACTTTTCCGAGTACAGTGGGAACGGCATTACCCACTTGACGAAATTTTGCTGTGGTATTGCCTGCAAATTCCCAATCATGAGGAAACTCTTGGATAGCTGCTGCCTCACCTACCGTAATCGCCCGGAGTTCCGTCGGGTGACACATGCTGGTTCCTGCATGATTTGGCATCGTAACTACGGTGGGTGAAGGGAACGCGAAGGACAACTTCCGCCAGTAGGCGCTCCGCCCGCCTTTTAGATACCAGCTTTTTCCCATTGACTCCTGCTGTATCTCCACGGGCAAGCTTCGCCAGTTACCTCCCGGCGGAACCTGTGCGAGATATTTTAATTTACGCGGGCTAAAATTCATCACTTCTGGGCAAGGGTCAATAAACCCATCCCCTATCACGTCGCCTAATGTCTTAAAAGGTGGCAGTCCATCTTCTGGCCGGTTACTATACCTGGGAGCCGGAAAGTCAGCGAGGCGGTTATGCCTGTTCCCAATACAGACGAGTCTCTCACGGATCTGCGGGGCACCATAATTGACCGCGTTTACAACAAAGCAATCGACACGATAGCCTATCTTCTCAAACTCCGACAATACACGTCGGAGAAGCGAACCGTGCGCGGAGAACTCAGGCGGATGCTTTATCTCTGGATTACTATCTTTTGATCGTGGGACAATTGGCATGGACAATAGCCCACGGACGTTTTCCATAATAAAGACGTGGGGGTGAAGCTCTTCTATGAGGCGGATGAAGTCGAAGACAAGCTGACCACGAAGGTCGTTAATTCCTTCGCGCTTGCCAAAGACGCTGAAGGACTGACAGGGCGGCCCTCCCGCAACCAGCGCAATTTCTCCGTTTAGCCCGCTAAGCATCCTTAGATCCTCGCCTGTTACCTCTGTAATGTCATGTAATCCAGGCAAAGAAGGCTTATTCAATTTAATGGTCTGCACTGCATCCTGATCCTTTTCCACGTAGACAGCCGACTCAAACCCGGCCATTTCAAGGCCGAGATCGAGACCCATGCCACCTGAGAAAAGCGAAATGAATGTGATACTCATGGGCTGCACCTTCATGTGATAGCCGGGACATATTAGAACATATGTAATATTATCATGGGGCTGTGGTTTTGTCAATCCTCACGCGGCGCTGGTCGGCGGCGCTGACCCCATCGGCGCTGATGACGCGCAGGCGCAGGCTGTATTCGCCCGGTGGCAGCCCGGCAATCAGCCAGACGCCCAGTAGCCCGTTCTCCACCGACACGGCGTTCTGCCCGATGGGCTGCCACGTCTCAGGGTTTGCGCCTTGGCCAAACTCCAGTGTGAACGGACCACGGGCGGTGCCGCTGACGAAGACCTGTGTGCCGCTCACCACGTCGCTGGCCCCCACCGGGTTGAGGATGGCTGCGGCCTGGGTCAGCGCCTGCGGCGGTGGGCAGGGCTGCGTGGGCGGCTGGGACACGTTGCGCGCCGCCCACTCGCGGAACTCCGCCGGGTAGACTGCGAAGCTCTCCTCACGCACTTGGGCTACCGGGGTGTAGGGCTGCGCTAGGCAGGTGCCGTCCCCGCCCACGCGCACCTTCTGGGAAACCACATCAACATGGGTGGGCGCGGTACCGGCCACAAACAGTTCGCTGATCGGGCGCGGGCAGGCGTCGCCAGCTCTGCCGCCGGTGTCCGCGCACACCGGAGCCTCTTCGATTCCTGTTGGCCGCGTGAACGGCTGCGGTGGGCGGCCCTGGTTATAGGCGATCATCAGGTCGTGCCAGATCAGCCCAGCCCCGTTCGACCCGGCTACCTCGGCCATTGGCGTACCGTCGTTATTTCCCACCCAGACGCCAATCGTCACATCGTTGGTATAGCCCATCGCCCAGGAGTCGCGCCAGTCGTTGCTGGTGCCTGTCTTCGCGGCGGCGATAATCTCAGGCAATTCCAGTACGTTGTTGCGCCCGAACATAAACCAGCGCGCCTCGTTATCGCTCAGAATGCTGGTGATCAGGTAGGCGATCTGCTCGCTGTGCGGGCCAAAGATCTGCTGGCCGTGTTCGGGCGTCCAGCGTTCCAGCACCTCGCCCCGGCTGTTCGTCACCTTCAAGATGGACACCGGCGCACGGGAGCGCCCGCCATTGCGCAGGGCGCTGTAGGCTCCGGTGAGATCAAGCAGACGCACCTCGTTGCTGCCCAGGGCCATCGCCAGCCCATAGCGGCTCGGGTCGTTGAAGGTGGTCACGCCCAGGCGGTTCATCTCCTCGATGAAGGCTGGTACACCCACATACTCCAGAGCCTTCACCGCCGGGATGTTCAGCGAGTTCGCCAGGGTCATGCGCAGGCGCAGCGGGCCGTGGAAGGCGTTGTCATAGTTCAACGGCGCATAAACCACGCCCTCGGGCGTCTTCCACTCGCTCGGCGTATCCCAGATCACGGTGGCCGCTGTCCAACCGCGCTGGAGGGCCGCCGCGTAAACAAAGGGCTTCAGCGCCGAGCCGGGCTGGCGCGCAGCCAGGGTCACGTTCACCTGGCCGTCGGGCGCGTTATAATCCGCGCTGCCGACCATCGCTAGGATCTGGCCGTCGGGCGCGAGCATGATTACCCCGGCGTTGGAGGCATTCCGCTCGCGCAACTCGGCCACCTTCTCTTGCGCCACGCGCTGGGCCTCAGCCTGCCAGTTCATATCGATGCTGGTGATGACGCGCAGCCCGGCGCGGTAGAGCAGATCAGGGCCGTAGCGCCGCTCCAGCAGATCGCGCACATAGAAGGCGAAATGCGGGGCCACCAGATCGGTCTTCGGCGGCACCAAGGCCACGGGGTCAGCGTAGATCTGCTCGGCCTGCGCGGACGTGAGGAAGCCAGACTTCGCCATCAGGTCGATGGTGACGCGCTGGCGGGTCTTGGCGGCGGGCAGATCCTCGAAGGGGTTAAAGGTGGTGGGCGACTGGGGCAATCCGGCGATCAGCGTGGCCTCGGCGGGGCTCAACTCCCAGACATGCTTGCTAAAATATGCCTGGGCGGCGGCCTCAACCCCATACGCCTGAGCGCCGTAGTAGACCTCGTTGAGATAAATTCCAAGAATCTGATCTTTGCTGTACTCACGGCTGACCCGGTAGGCCAGGATGACCTCGCGCAGCTTACGTTCGTAGCTGCGCTCGCCGCGCTCCGTAGGCGAGAGCAGGATGCCGCGCACAAGCTGCTGGGTGATTGTGCTGGCCCCGCTGATGATCTGGCCGCTCTGGTAGTTCTGCAACGCGGCGCGGACGATCCCACGCAGATCCACGCCGGGGTTCTCGTAGAACCCGGCGTCCTCGACGGCCACGGTGGCGTCTTTGAGGGTCTGCGGGATGCGCTCGAAGGGCACCGGCGTGCGCCGCCCGGCGTCGGGGCCGACCAGTTCGTACAGCAGGGTAGTGCCATCGCGGGCGTAGATGCGGGTAGTCTCAAAGCTACGGTGCTGGCTGATTCGCTGGGGGTCAGGCAAGTCGCTGCCGTAGTGTTCGTAGAGCCACATCCCGCCAGCCACCAGGCTGAGGACGAAAAGCAGGCTGAGCTTGAGGAAGGCCAGGATGAGCCGCAGAATGAAGGCGAGCAGCGGGAACCGGCGGCGGAACGGCACGATCTCCCGGCGGCGCGGGCGGCGGATGAATCGCGGGGGGGGTGGGCGACGAGTCACAGCTCAAACAGGCGCGTGACAGGTACGGCAAACCCTGGCAGCAGATCGGGCGCGGTCAGTGTGGCATCGGGGCCGAAGGCGCGTAGTTCCGTCGGGGCGTTGTAAGCGTAGACCGTGCGGATATCGGGGAGCAGCACCCAGACTTGGCGCACGCCAATGCTGAAATAGTCAATCAGCTTCCGCTGGACATCGGCGAAGCTGTCGGTGGGTGACATAATCTCGACTACCAGATCAGGGGCAACATCAAGGAAGGCGCTGTTGCCCTTTTGAGCGTAGCGTTCGTTTGAAATAAAGATCACATCAGCGGCCCGGATAGTATCGGGACTCCGCCGAATATAGATGCCCACCTCACCGACGCGCACCTTGCCGTTCTGCTGGGCGCGGGCGAACTCGCGCAACTCCGCGCCGACATTTAGCTCGAACGCCCCGTGGGCCTCGCCGGTTGGGCTCATAGGCACGATCACCCCATCAATCAGTTCGCATGGCTCAGCGCCCACCAGTTCGGCCAGTTCCTCGCCCGTGATCAGCTTTTGCTCAACGGCTACCGCGTTCATTGATGGTTTGCCTTGCGTTCGCTCGTGTTTGTAGGCGAGATTATAACATGCCTCACAACGCACAAAAGGGGCGGAGAAGGCTTCGCGCCTTCCCCGCCCCTTTTCTGCATCTTACCGTAGGCGAACCGTCTCACCGGTACTCGGCTGCTCAACGTTGACAACCGTTACACGTGTCTGGGCAACCGGCTGGATCGGGGCCGGGGCCGGGGTGCGGCGGCTGATGATGGTCGCGAGTACACCCTGGACACGCTGATCGGCCTCAAGCTCGCGGCCGCGCAGCAGCAGACTGGCCCCACCGAGCAGCAGGACGCCTGGGAAGAGGAAGTGAATCATAAGCAGCAGACCCAGACCGACGCCCCAGAGGGCACCCTGGACGGCCTCGTTTGTGCGGCCAAGGTCACGCTGGCGGCGGTAGATCGCCACGCCGCCGATAGCCAACAGCGCGGGCAGGATGGCCCACCATAGGTGGAATATGGCGACCACGCCCAGGATGATCAAAACGGTACCCGCGATGCGGGTTTTCTTCTGATTGAAGTTGATGTTCACAGTGCGATTCCTTTGCCTAGTCGCCTCAGCGAGGCGTCCTTGTATGTTGCGTCCTGCCAATGGTACGCCGAGGCGATCTGGAATGTTGCACGATTCTGAATCCTCCGCCGTGTGGTACCATGCGGCCTATTGTTTTCACCAGCCCGCAGGAGCCAGCATGACCACGAACCGTACCGCCGAGCGCGTCCGCAGCTTCGGCACGTCGATCTTCGCCGAGATCAGCGCCCTAGCCGTGCGGCACGGGGCTGTGAACCTGGGCCAGGGTTTTCCCGACTTCGCAGGCCCGGCCTGGGTGAAGGACGCCGCCATCGAGTCCATCGCCGCCGACCTGAACCAGTACGCGCCCTACCTGGGCCTGCCGCGCCTGCGCGAGGCCATCGCCGCCACCTGGCGCGCCCACGGCTGGCGCGAGGTTGATCCGGCCAGCGAGGTGACGGTGACCAGCGGGGCTACCGAGGCGATCTTTGGTGCCGTCCAGGCTCTGATCAATCCCGGCGATGAAGTGATTATCTTCGAGCCCTTCTACGACGCTTATGTACCCGATGTGGTGATGGCCGGTGGTGTACCCAGGTATGTGCGATTGTACCCGCCCTCAGCCCTCAGCCCTCAGCTCTCAGCCTTCACATGGCACTTCGATCCCGCCGAACTGGCTGCCGCCTTTTCGCCGCGCACCCGGCTGCTGCTGCTCAATACGCCCAACAACCCTACCGGCAAGGTTTTTTCACCCGCCGAACTGGCTCAGATCGCCGAGTTGTGCATTCAGCACGATGTGGTTGTTGTTGCCGACGAGGTGTACGACCAGTTGGTCTTCGCGCCGTCTGTCCACACGCCCATCGCCACCCTGCCGGGGATGTGGGAGCGCACTCTGACGATCAATAGCACCGGCAAGACGTTTAGCCTGACCGGCTGGAAGATCGGCTACGCGGTCGGCCCGGCGGATCTGACCGCCGCACTACGCGCTGCCCATCAGTGGATCACCTTCGCCACATCGACCCCGCTCCAGGCCGCCGCCGCTGTGGCCCTGGAGCGTGCGGTGGACGGCGACTACTACGCCGAATTGCGCGCCGAGTACGCCGAGCGCCGCGATCTGTTGGCCGAGGTGCTGGCCGGTGCGGGCTTCCCCACCCTGCCTGTGGAGGGCAGTTACTTCATGATGGCCGACATCAGCCATGCCGGGTTTGCCAACGATGCCGATTTCTGCCGCTGGCTGACCTGCGAGGTCGGCGTGGCGGCTATCCCGCCTTCGGCTTTCTACGCCGATACGCACGACCTCCCGCTGCTCGCACGCTTTTGCTTCGCCAAGAAGCATGAAACCCTGCGGGCGGCCGCCGAGCGACTGGCGGCTGTGGGACGTTCGTGGAGGCGATGAGTCGCTGAAGCGATGAAGCGATACGAGTACGTCCTCGCCTCAGCGTCTCATCGCCCAACTGTAAAGCGAGACTGAACCTTGTCTATCAAAAATTATGAAATGAGGAGACTTTCTTGGAAACAAAGCTGCGCCAGCTAAAGATGCGTCTGGCCGAGGTGTTCGACCTGAATATGGCCAACTCCCTGCTTGGCTGGGATCAGAGTACCTACATGCCCCCCGGCGGTGCCGAGGCTCGTGGCCGACAGATGGCCACCATCGGCAAGATTGCCCACCAGAAGGCTACCGACGAAGAGGTGGGTGTGCTGCTGGACGACCTGCGGCCCTACGAGCAGAGCCTGCCCGCTGACGCTGATGACGCCGCGCTGATCCGGGTGGCCCGCCGGGGCTACGAGCAACTGGTGCGCGTGCCGAGCGACCTGATCGGCGAGATGTACGCTCACGGGGCGGCATCCTACGACGCCTGGGTGAAGGCTCGTCCGGCCAACGATTTCGCCGCCGTGCGGCCCTATCTGGAGCGATCCCTAGAACTGAGCCGCCGCTTGTCCAATTGCTTTCCCGGCTACCAGCATATCGCCGACCCGCTGATTGACATCAGCGACTACGGTATGCGTGCCGAGTCGGTGCGGGCGATCTTCGCCGAGCTGCGCGCCGAGCTGGTGCCTCTGGTTCAGGTGATCTGCGCGCAGCCCCCCGCCGACGACTCATGCCTACACCGGGGATTTTCCGAGTCCCAGCAACTGGCCTTCGGCGAGCGAATCATCCGCGCCTTCGGCTACGATTTCAGCCGTGGTCGCCAGGATAAGACCCACCATCCCTTCATGACCAAGTTCTCCCTCGGCGATGTGCGGATCACCACCCGCGTGCGCGAGGACGACCTGAGCGAGGCGCTGTTCAGTACGCTCCACGAGTCGGGCCACGCGATGTACGAGCAGGGGATCGATCTGTCGTTTGAGGGCACGCCCCTAGCTAACGGCACCTCTGCCGGTGTCCACGAGAGTCAGTCGCGGCTGTGGGAAAATCAGGTGGGCCGATCTCAGCGCATGTGGCAGCACTTCTACCCGCAGCTCCAGGCCGAGTTTCCTGCTCAGCTCGCTGATGTGTCGCTCGACACTTTCTACCGGGCGATCAACAAGGTGCAGCGTTCGCTCATCCGCACCGACGCCGACGAAGTGACCTATAACCTGCACGTGATGCTGCGCTTCGACCTGGAACTGGCTTTGCTGGAGGGCAGCCTGGAGGTAAAGGATCTGCCGGAAGCCTGGAATGCGCGCTATCTGGCCGACCTGGGCATCGCCCCGCCGAGCGATAGCGACGGGGTGTTGCAGGATGTCCACTGGTATGGCGGGATGATTGGCGGAGGGTTCCAGGGCTACACCATCGGCAATATCCTCAGCGCACAGTTCTTTGCGGCGGCCCGCACGGCCCACCCTGAGATTGATGCCGAGATTGGACAGGGTGCGTTTGGCACGCTCCACACGTGGCTGCGCGAGAATATCTATCGCCACGGTAGCACGTTTACCACCGACGATCTCGTGCAGCGAGTCACTGGCGGGCCGTTGAGTACTGCACCCTATATGGCGTACCTGCGCCAAAAGTACGGCGAGCTGTATCAACTCTGAGAATAGGGAATAGGGACAGGGAATACCACAAAAGTAACACTATGAAGCGTCCTGTCATTCTTCGCTTCGCTCAGAATGACAGCGTTACTTTTGCAGTATTGCGAAAACAGTATTGTGAAAAGACACCTAATGACTACTGATCTCGCCAGCGATCTGGTTAGCTGGATGCAGCCGCGACTCGAAACGTACATAGAGGAACTGCGGCAACTCTGCGCGATTGAGTGTCCGAGCAGTCACAAGCCCGGTGTGGATGTGGCCGGTGCGTGGGTGCGGGCGTGGGCGGTAACGCGGGGCTGGACAATCACCGACTATCCCGACAAGCATGTCGGCGACGGGCTAGTAGCGACGGTGCGTGGCAGCGGCAGGCTACGGGCCATGCTGGTAGCCCACCTCGACACGGTCTACCCGGTGGGCGTGGCCGCCGAACGCCCCTTGCGCCGCGAGGGGAACCGCTTGATTGGGCCGGGTAGCGCCGACAACAAGAGCGGGCTGCTCTCGGGACTCTACGCGGCGGCGGCACTGGCCGAACTGGCCCCCGAGTCCTTCAACACCCTGAGCGTCGTCTGCGGCGGGGATGAGGAGACGGACGCACGCGCATCCGAGGCATTGCTCAAGGCTATCGCACCAAGTTACGACATCGCCCTAGTGCTGGAGGCGGGCCGCGAGAACGGTGACATTGTCAGCGCACGCAAGGGCGGTGGCATATTCACCCTACAAATGTTCGGTCGCGCCGCCCACGCCGGGGTTGAACCCGAGAAGGGTGCCAGCGCCGTGCTGGCTATGGCCCACCAGATCATTGCGCTCCATGCGCTCAACGGCATGCGCCCCGGCGTGACCGTGAACGTGGGCGTGGTCGGCGGCGGCAGCGTACCGAACACCGTCCCCGACCGGGCCAGTGCCCAGGTGGATGTGCGCGTGATCCACCATGAGGATATAGCAGTGGTGGAGGCGGCGATCCACGCAATTGCCGGAGATGAGCAGGTACCCGGCACGCGCACGAGCGTGGGCGGCGGCTGGAGCTTCGCACCGATGGCGCGCACCCCAGAAATCCTGCGCCTCGCTGAGGTAGCCAAGGGCTGCGCTCAAGAACTAGGACTCACGGTTAGCGACGTGGCTACCGGCGGGATGAGCTACGCCAATCTGCTTGCCGGACTCGGCCTACCCGTACTCGATGGACTCGGGCCAGTGGGCGGGAACGACCACAGCCCACGCGAGTACATCGAGATCGACAGCATTGTGCCGCGCACCGCGATGCTAGCGCTGATCGTGGCGCGGGCCACGTAGGGATGCACCGCGATGCGCCCCTACGCAATCCTCCGACGCAGCACGACGTAGAGGATGATCGCCTCGCCGATGGAACTGACAGCGAAGGCCAGAGGCACCGTCAATGGGCCGACGTGGCCGATCAGCGCGAGCAGCAGGGCCATGCGTACAGCCAGTTGGAGGCAGTTCGTCATCAAGGGCGTGCGTGTGTCGAGGAGACTGAGCAGCGCCCGCGAGAGTACCTCGGTCGCTACATAGGCGGGCAGGCCAATGCTCAGGGCCGCGAGCATCTGGTATGTCAGGTCGCCCGCAGCCGTGTCAAAGGCACCGCGCTCTAGGACAATCCTGATTCCCAGACGACCCAGCGCCACGATTGCCACGGCCACTAGCGCCGCAGTGCCACAGGCGACGAGCAGCGTGCGCTGGATCGCCTGCCGAATTGCGGTAAGATCACCGGCAAGGCTCAGGGCGGCCATATGCGGAAGCGCAGCCTGGCCGATAGAGATACCTAGCAGGCGGACGGGCAGGCCAATAAGCACGTACGCATTCTGGATGGCCCCAAGGGCTGCCACCTGACCATACAGCGTGATCAAGGCGGTATCGACAATCGCCCCGCTGTAGTTCACCACGCCAGAAAGGGCGTTTGGCACCAGCAAACGCAGCATCGTGCGCAGGTCGCGGTCGTGTGGAGCCCAGGCCAGACGAAAGCGATAGCCACGCCGACGTAGCCCTGGTACCAGGATGGCGAGCTTGAACAGCGCATCAAGGATAGCACCAAACGTCGGCCCGTAGATGCCCACCTGAGGAAAGAGCATCGCCACACCGATCCCGCTGATCAGCGCCAGGTTGTGGACGGCGGTGGAGATCACGGGGAGCAGCAATTGGTTGCGACTCACCAGCAGAGCAACCATGCCACTCTCGGCGACTACCAACATCACCTCCAGGAGCATGATCCGCGTCAATTCCACCGTGATGGCTTGGGTGGCGGGATCAAGGCCGGGGGCCAGCAGGGAGCGCACAAGGGTGGGGGCGAAGATGCCGCAGATCAGGCTGAGCAACCCGGCGACTGCAAGCAGCATCGTGAGCGCGAGGTTAAGGATGCGCTGGGCCGCCGCGTCGCCCTGGCGTGCGGAAACTGCCAGTAGCACCGGAACTAGGGCGTTCGTGAGTACCCCACCGCTAACCAGGGTGTTGAGGGTGTCGGGAAGGCGAAAGGCGATATAGTAGGCACCCGCCACATCGCTCAGGCCAAACTGAGCGTTAAAGAGCATCTGCCGGACGACGCCGAGAGCCGCCGAGCCTAAGAACGACAGCATATAGATCGCCGCCGCCTCAGGCACAGCGATCTCGATCAGGGGCCAGTCGGCGAGGGGGGTGTAGCGCAGACGCACAAGCAGCGCCCTCAGAGACTGAAGGCGCTGCTGTGCGTGCAAGAAGATCGTGCTGGTACCCTTCACGAACTCCAATTCCCCGCTGGAAGCGAGGCTAGAACATGAGGCCGCCGTCCACCGAGATCACCGTACCCGTGATGAAACTAGCCTCGTCGGAGGCGAGGAAGAGGTAGGCGTTGGCAATATCATCAGCCAAGCCAATGCGGCGCAAGGGCGTGCGCTCCTTCATCGACTCGATCACCTTATCAGGCACCGTGGCGATCATATCGGTCTGGATGAAACCGGGAGCCACCGCGTTCACCCGGATGCCGCTTGGCCCCAACTCACGCGCCCACGTCTTCGTCAGACCAATCACGCCAGCCTTGGCGGCCACATAGTTGCTCTGGCCGAAGTTGCCGTAGAGGGCGACGACCGAGGCCGCGTTAAGGATCGCGCCGCCGCCGTGGGCGATCATATAGGGAGCCGCGTACTTGCTACAGAGCCACACACCCTTGAGGTTCACGCCGATCACCGAGTCCCACTGATCCTCAGTCATTTTTTGCATGCGTGCATCGCGGGTAATACCCGCATTATTCACCAGAATATCAATGCGACCGCCCCACTCGTTGGCGCTACGCATGGCTACCTCAATCGACTCGGTGCGACCCGCGTCGAGGAAAAGAGCCCGGGCCTGACCATCCGACTGCTCGATCTCATCCGCCACGGATTGGGCGGCGCTCATGTTAATGTCAGCAACCACAACTCGCGCACCCTCACGGGCAAAGGTAAGGGCGGTCTGACGACCAATACCCTGTCCCCCACCGGTGACAATGGCGACCTTGTTTACGAGACGCATGGCAGGTAGCTCCTCTACGAGTATGAAATTAGATACGCAGACACGGTTCAGATCAGCTTTACCGTTTGGCGATGAGGCGATGAGGCGATGAGGCGAGGTCACGATGAGGCGAGGTCACGATGAGGCGAGGTCACGATGAGGCGAGGTCACGATGAGGCGAGGTCACGATGAGGCGAGGTCACGATGAGGCG
>CAIRFY010000186.1 GCA_903877945.1 uncultured Oscillochloris sp.
AAGGCACCAGCCGCACGGGCCGCGCCGATCAACTGCTCAAGGTCGGGCGAGGAGACGCCGATCTGGGCAAGGAGGCGCTGGTTGTCGTCGAGGATGCCGCCAAGGGCGGTGCGATCCCCGCTGGCCAGGGCGTCACGCGCCCGCGCCACCAGATCGCCCACGGCGTCGAACAGCCCCTCGTAGACGACCGGGTCGGCCTGCCAGCGTTCGCGCACGGCACCCACCGGCAAGCGGGTGGTGCTGCGCACGCCGGTGTCGCCCACCACCAGGGTGAGGGGTGCGCCGATGGCGACCGGCGTGATCAGGGGCGGCGCGGGCGGGCGGCGATGGAACCAGATCGCCTGCTCGTAGGCGATCACGGTGTTGTCAATACCGCTGGGCGTGCCGTGGTAGCGACCCTCGCTGGCGTAGACCATGGCCGAGATCTCGGCGGGCGGCAGTTCGCGCCCGGCGTGAGCGGCCAGGGCGCGCACCAGGGCCGCGCCGATGGCGGCACCGCTGCCCATGCCCCCGGCAATCGGGATGTCCGAACGCAAGGTGACGGTCAGGTCAGGTACGGGGGCGTTGAGATAGGCCAGGGCGGCGGCGGCCAACTCGTTCAGCGGATTCTGCGGGTCGTCGGCAAAACCCCAGTCGGCACCGAGGTCGGGGGCCACAAAGCGCAACCCCGCCCCCGGCGCTCCCGGCTGCGCCTCGGCGTAGGCCCGCACATTGCCCAGGGGCAGGGCGATGGCCGGGCGGTTGTAGACCACGGCGTGCTCGCCGCAGAGAATGAGTTTGGCGGGGGCTGAGGTCTGGATCATGGGTGGCACCACATGTACAGAGCAGGCAGGGCTGTTGCAACGTCGGCCTCGGCCCCCTCACCCCCTGCCCCTCTCCCTCACGGGGAGAGGGGAGATTCTGCATCAGGATGCGTCCCGCTCCCCCTCTCCCGTTCAGGGAGAGGGGGCTGGGGGGTGAGGGTTGAGTGGCAATCACGCGACTTTGCAACAACTCCGCACGGCGTGCGGATCAAACATCAGGGTATCAAGCAGTATGGTATCATCTTTTTGGCCCAGCAACCGCATTGTCAATAGTCACAGTGTAGATGATATAGATGCCGCTTGGAGGGTGTGTCCCTGTGGAGAGTCAATCGCCCCCCGCCCGCGCACGTGGGCCGCGCCGCACGGCGGCTATCTGGATCATTCTGATCGGCATCCTGCTGGTTGGAGCTTATTTTCGCACCCTGAGCCTGACGACCTGGGATGACGGCACCGGCCAGCATCCTGACGAGCGTTTTTTTACGGATGTTGCCACCAATGTGCACCTGCCTGCGAGCATGAGCGAGCTGTATGACTCGGCGCGCTCGCCGCTGAACCCGCGCAGCTACTCCTCGTACCCGATGTTCGTCTACGGGCCGTTCCCGATCTATACGACCCGCCTGGTTGCTGCGTTCCTGACGCCGAACGACGCGCTGCCCGAGCAGGTGCCGAGCATTGTCGGCCCGCCACGGGTTGGGGCTGACCCGAGCGCCCCCGGCGAGAACCGCACCGACGTCGGCCCGCTGGTGCCGAACCCCGAGCGGGCGCTGCCGAAGATTGCGCCGCTGATCAAGCTGCTCAACCCTGATGGCGTAAACCTGACCGGCTACGGCGAAATCGTGAAGGTCGGGCGGTCACTGGCTACGCTGTTTGATCTCGGGTCAATCCTGATCCTCTTTCTGATCGCCCGACGCCTCTTTGACGTGCGGGTGGGGCTGCTCTCCGCCGCGCTCTTGGCCCTGGCGGTGATGCCGATCCAGCAGAGCCACTTCTTTGTCGATCCGATCTTCTCAACCTTCTTCGCCCTGCTGGCGCTCTACTGGGCCGTGCGGGTGGCTCAGGGCGGCGGGGTGGGGAGCTACGCGGCCCTGGGCGTGAGCATCGGCGCGGCGATGGCCAACCGGATCACCCTGGCCACCCTCGGATTGACGGCGGTGGTGGCCGCCATCCTCGCCGCACTCTACTTCATTCGACACCCAAACCGCACGCCTCAGCCCTCAGCCTTTGGCCTTCAGTCTCTCTTTGATCGCTTCCTGACACGCGATCTGCCGCTGCTGATCCTTGCTGGCACCCTGACCCTGCTGGCCTTCCGCACGCTGTCGCCCGACTCATTCAGCGGCTCGCTGCCGAGCTCGCCGGAGATGCGTGGGACGCGCATTCTTGACATCGATCTGCTCCAGGGCAAGGGCTTCTTTGACTTCCGGCCCGACCCGCGCTTTATCGCTAACCTCGGCACGGTGCGCAGCCTGGTGAGCGGTGAGTTCGACTTCCCGCCGGGGCAGCAGTGGGTTGGCCGGTCGGCCTATATTTTCCCCTGGATAAACATGATCTGGGGGATGGGGCCGGCGCTGGGGATTGCGGCCTGGGCCGGGTGGCTGATCTTCGCGATTGCGGATGTGCGATTGCAGATTGTAGATTGGCGACTGCGCATGTCCGGCAATCCCCAAGCGATTGGAGATTTACGATTGCCGATTGCCGATTGGCGACTGCGCATGTCCGGCAATCTCCAATCACAAATCTCCAATCTCAAATCCCCAGCGGCCTGGGTGCTGTTCGTCTGGGTCGGATTCTACTTCGGCTGGCAGGGGGCGCAGTTCGCGATCACGATGCGCTACCTGCTGCCGATCTACGGGGCGCTGATCATCTTCGCGGCCTGGCTGCTGGTGCGGTTGTGGGACTGGGGACGACGACCCGCACCCCCAGCCCCACAACCACAGAGGGAGAGGGGGGTGAGGGCCGTCATCCGCTGGCTCCCGGTGGTCGTCCTCATCTCTACCCTCGGCTGGGCCTACGCCTTCTCACGGATCTACACGCAGCCACACTCGCGGGTGATCGCGGCACGCTGGCTGGCTGATCACGCTGCGCCGGGCGCACAGGTGTTGTCGGAGATCTGGGACGACCCGTTGCCCTTGCAGACAACGGCGGCGAGTTGGGGCGGTACCTACTTCGGGATCAGTTCGCCACCTTACGCGGAGGACGATCTGCGTAAGTATGTCGGGGCCTATAACCAGAATGGTGTGTATGAAGAGGGGATGCTCGATCAGCTCGACAAGGCCGACTATATCACCCTGACGAGCAACCGGGTCTACGCCAGCACGGCGCGCCTGCGTATGCGCTACCCGGCGCTGATGAACTACTACAGCGGCTTGTTTAACGGCAACCTGGGCTTCACGCTGGTCGCCGAGGTCACCTCGTACCCGAATATCTTGGGCGTGCAGATCCCCGACCAGGGCGCCGAGGAGGCGTTCAGCGTCTACGATCACCCACGGGTGCTGATCTTCCAGAAGACCCCGGCCTACTCGCGCAAACGCGCCGAGGATCTGATCACGGCGCACGTGAGCTGGGACGAGGTGTACAAGTCGCCGCTGAGCGTGGCCGACCTGAACCCGACCGCGCTGCGGCTGACGGCGGGCCAGTGGTCGCGCTATACGGCGGGCGGCACCTGGGCGAGCCTCTACCCCGGCGGCATCATCGCCGCCCTGGCCCCGCTCTCGTGGCTGCTGGTGCTGGAGTTGCTGGGGCTGTCCACCTTCGCCCTGCTCTTCCGGCTGCTGCCGGGGCTGCCGGATCGCGGCTTCAGTCTGGCAAAAACGCTGGGCCTGCTGGTGGTGGCCTACCTGGCCTGGCTGCTGGGCAGCCTGGGCAACGACACCGGACTGCCGGGCATGACCGGCAGTGCGGGCGCGTCCCGCCTGCCGCTGCTGCCGCTACCCTTCACGCCGGGCACGCTCTGGCTCTGCGCCGCGCCCCTGCTGGCGGGCGGGGCCGTCGTCGCCTGGCGCGCCCGCACCGATCTGCGGGACTTCTGGCGGGCGCGGCGGGCGGCCCTGCTCAGCGCCGAGGCGGTGTTCCTGGGCTTCCTGCTGCTCGGCCTACTGCTACGCTGGCTCAACCCGGATCTCTGGCACCCTGGGCGTGGCGGCGAAAAGCCGATGGATTTCGCCTACCTCAACGCGGTACTCAAAAGCGCGGCCTTCCCGCCCTACGACCCCTGGCACGCTGGGGGCTACATCAACTACTACTACTTCGGCTTTGTGATCGTCGGATCGCTCATCCACCTCAGCGGCGTGGCCCCGAGCGTGGGCTATAACCTAGCGGTAGCCACGCTCTTCGGCCTGACCGCCCTCGGCGCGTGGGGGGCGGTGTATAACCTGCTGGG
>CAIRFY010000187.1 GCA_903877945.1 uncultured Oscillochloris sp.
CCTGGCCCGAGCGCGAGGCGTCCAACCGCCAGATCTTCCCGAACACACCCTGGGCCAACGAACTTTCGCGGGCCTTCGGCGATGTGCGCGAGGCCCGGCTGCGCCTACTGCGCCAGGTGGAGATCTTCGCCGTCTGCGACGACCACGAGCTGCATGAGCTATCCGCGACCCTGGAGTCGCGCCATGCCGACGCAGGACACCTGCTGCTGGCCGCCGGGGCCGCGCCCTCGGGCCTGTGGATCGTTGAGGCGGGCGAGGTGGCGGTGAAGGAAGGCGGTGATCTGGTGAGCGAGCTACACCGGGGTGACTTCTTCGGCGAGGTGGGCGGGGATCTCGACCAGGTAACGAGCCGTTCTTACCGCGCCACCATCGGCAGCGACCTGCTGTTCCTGCCGGGTGCCCAGATCGAGCGGATGCTCAAGGATGTCGCGCCCCACGCCAGCACGGGCGTGGCCATGCTCGACATTGTGCGCCTGCTGGAGCGCATCCCGCTTTTCCACAACGTACCACGGACGGCCCTGCGCGAGTTGGCCATGCACGCCGAGCGGGTGGAGCAACCGGCGCGCACCATGATCGTGCGCCAGGGCGTGCCGAGCGGACGCTTCTACCTGATCGAATCGGGGCGAGCGGCGGTGGTGCGGCTCCAATCCGAGAACCCGGCGGGCAAGCCGCAGGTGGTGGCCCAGCTTGGCCCAGAGGAGTTCTTTGGCGAGCTAGAACTGCTGCGCGGCGGCCCGCCACTAGCCAGCATTATCAGCATCACGTCAATTCACCTGTTGGCCATACCACACAGCGTGATCGGAGCCATGCTCGCTGGCACCGGCGACATCGCCCGTAGCCTGGAGCAAGTCGGCACTGGGCGGATGCTGATGCTGCGCTAAAAAGAGAGGTTTGGAGAGAATGTCATTCTCTCCAAACCTCTCTATTATTTTATGGCTGAAAAAAGATCTGAAACTCGCCATTGCGGGCGCTGCGGGCCGAAACCCGGTAGCGCACTAGACCGTTCGCGTCGCTACGCACCGAGTTGCTGCGCGTCACCTGCGCATCGGGCTGGCTAGTGACGGCAAAGGCCAGCGAGCCATCGGGCTGCAACAGATCGATCTGGAGGTCGCCGGTAGCGAGCGAGATCATAACAATGGCCCGGAGGTTGGCGGCCCCCGCGCTCACCTTCACAGTTCGCTCCTCGCCACCCTCAGCGCCCACAAACGTCGTACTCAGGTTGCCAGTTCCAGCGGACAGATCGATCATCGTCTGCTCGCCGCTGATCAGCAGGCAGCCGCTCAGCAGGGGAACCAGCAATAGCGCGACGAAAGGAATCCACCACCGGCCAGCCCTCACCCCCAGCCCCCTCTCCCTGAACGGGAGAGGGGGAGTCAGATGCGTCCTGGTGCGGAATCTCCCCTCTCCCCGTGAGGGAGAGGGGCAGGGGGTGAGGGGGGACAGTCGGCTTATTCGAAACGTAGTGGATCTAGCCATACGACTCAGGCCGATAGACAGCATCTACAACTGCCAGAGACAGATTCGGCCATCGTGGGTACCCGTGGCGAGCAGGCGGCCAGAGGGGCTATAGGTGAGGCTGGCCACACCAGCGCGGTGATCGAAGGCGGGGGCGATCAGCTCGCCATCGCTGAGGCGCCAGAGGCGGACGCCGCGATCCTCACTAGCGCTGGCGATCACCTGGCTATCGGGGCTAAACGAGATCGAGCGCACGGGGCCACGGTGCCCCTGAAACGTCTCGATCAGCTTCTGGTCGTCGAGTCGCCAGACACGGACGCTCATCTGGCTACTAGCGGCAATATACTCGCGGTTGGGGCTAAAGGCAACGCTATAGATAAAGCTAGCGAATCCGCCAAGCTGCCCAGCGGGCCGGTGGTCTACCGTATTCCAGAGGTAGACAGCACCATCATAGCATCCAGCCGCGATCAGCCCACCGTCAGCACTAAAGCTCAGACTGTGGACAAAAGGGCAGGGCAGGGAATCAAGGACGTGTACTTGATCGCCCTCAACAGAGCAGATCATAATCGCGCTGCCCCAGCCGCCCACCGCCAGCAGCTTGCCATCCGGGCTAAAGGCAATACTTTCGATGGGACAGCCGGGGATGCGCAATTGCCGTCGCATGTCGCCGTCGCTCGCATTCCAGATTCGCACCGTCTCATCATCGCTGCCGGTAGCCATCAGCCCGCCAGTGGGCGCAAAAAAGACACTGCGCACGCTGCTGGTATGCCCCTTGAGCGTTCGCACGTGGCTATAGTCGCTCAGCCGCCACAGCCCAACCGTATGGTCGTCATAGCCAGCAGCGAGCAGGTCGCCGCCGGGGCTAAAGGCCACCGAGCGGATCGGGCTACCCGTGGTGAGCATGCGCAAAAGCGTGCCGACAGGTGCCTGCTCGTTCAGAGGTACCGAGGGACTTACGATGCTCGGCGTATTATTTAGCGGCGCTGTCGTAGGGGGCCGAGGGGCAATCGAAGGTAACGAGATCACCGATGGCGTTGCGGTCAGTGGCGTGGATGACGCAAAGCTGCGGGCGCGGGCGAACTCCTCGCGCATCTCGCGGGCGCTGGCTGGTCGTCCATCCATCGTCACATTGAGCGAGCGATGGATCAGGTTCGCCACCGGCTCCGGCACATGCGGGGCCAGATCACGAAGCGGGCGAAGCGGGTCGGGGTTGCCGTTAATCAGGCGGGCCATCCGGCTCATCGCATCGGAGGGCAGCGAATCCGTGAGCATATGGTAGAGCGTCGCCCCGAGGGAGTACAGGTCGCTGCGCGGGTCAGGCTCGCCATCGCGCATCTGCTCAATCGGCGCGTAGGGTGGCGTGAATCCGTAGATCTTTCGCTCATCGCTCTCAGGCGTGGTTGCGCCAGAACTATCGACAGAAAGCGTGACACCGCCACGGGCGAGGCCAAAGTCGAGCAGAATAATGTCAAAGGTTGAGGTAAGCTTCAGATTCCTCGGCTTCATGTCGCGATGAATGATCGGCATGGGCCGCGTGTGCAAGTAGTTGAGGACGTCCAGGAGCTGGTCGCCCCACTTCAGCACCATCGGCAGCGCCTGAGGAGAGGCGAAACGCTTACCCAGGCGAACGAGCTGGCTGCCCAGATCCTCGCCGTGAATAAACTCCATCACCAAGAACTGCCCGTTACCCTCAATGAAGTGATCGCTCACCTTCGGGAGCGCCTGGTGACGCAGCCGAGCGAGGAGCTTCGCCTCGTGTTCAAAAGCGCGCCGGTAGGCATCGTCGTGAAAAAGCGTCTCCTTAATCGCCACATCGTGAGATAGCCGCATGTCACGCGCCACATACACTGCGCCCATGCCACCCTTGCCGATCTGCGCGGCGATGCGGTAACGTTCTTGGAGCAGAGTGCCGGGCGCTAACATGTCGTGAATCTTTCATCAACCGCTGGGATGACACCAAGCAACGGGGATACCCCCAGCGCTTAGAATCGTGCATACGCCCTCCGGGGATTACACGCACCATTATAGCAAATCCTTTACCGTCTGTGTGCGCTCAGGGCCGGTACACCGTCGCCTCTGATCGCCGCTACGCCTCGCCAAAGTTATTGGCCACCAGCCGGGCGAGCGCATCGAGCGCCTGAAGTGCATCGTCGCCCTCAGCGCGCAGGTGGATCTGGTGTCCAAACCCAACACCTAATTTCATAACATCAATCATGCTCTTCGCATTCGCGACCGGTCGCTCGGGGCGGGCCAGGTTACGGGCGCGGATCAAACTGGAGTAGCGACTCGCCGTCAAGACAAAGTCCTTCGCTGGGCGCATGTGCAGCCCAATTCTGTTCGTGATCGTCAGCGTGATCTCAACGCCTGTGACCGACACGGGAGCGGGGGGCGACGGGGAGAGCGGGTGTTCAACCACAAGGGCCACACCCTTCGTCTCCAGGGCACGCTCGGCGGCGGCGGACACCTCGATAATGGTGGCGTCCGGGCGGGTCGCCTCAATCGCCGCCACCAGCGCCCCCTCCACCAGCGGCGCCGCGCTCATGAGGTAAGAGATGCCGCTCATCTCCAGGGCGATCTCAGCGCTCATGATCGCGCTGCCCATATCGACGAGTACCAGCACCTCGTCAACCCCGGTGAGGCTGGCAATGGCTTGGCTGATCAAATCCGTGCTGGTGCCGAGATCGCCCTCAAGGGTACCCCCGGTTGCCGCGATCTGAACCCGGCCCTGTGCCATCTGATCGATCAGTTCTTTGACCCCGCGAGCGATGCTGGCGCTGTGTGAGATGATGAGGAGGCCAATCATAAGACTGCTATTGCAGATTGTAGATTGCAGGTTGCAGATTGTGCGACAATCTGCAATCTACAATCTGCAATCTACAACCCATAGGCTTGAGCTAAAATCTCAATGGGGTGCTTGGTGGCGACGCCGGTGCCGTGGCTGATCTGCCAGCGGCATGTCTCACTATCACAGAGGGCGAGGTCGGAGTTGGCTGCCTGCACAAAGGCAAAGAGCTTTGCGCCGACATCCATGCCGATCTGGTACTTTTCTTTCTTCAGGCCGTAGGTTCCGGCGATGCCGCAACACGCGGCGTGGCTCTCATTGAGGCGCAAGCCAGGAACGAGGCCGAGTATATCAAGAACGGGCATGCCAATGCGGTGGGCGCGCAACTGGCATGGTGGGTGGTAAGGCAACTCGCGCTGGATTGGGCGGAAGTTTGTATCCAGATCGCCCGCGTCATACAGGTTGCGCAGGAACTCGAAGATGTCGTAGGTACCGGCGGCCACGGCGCGCACGTCCTGGTTGTGTAGTCCAAGCAACTCAGGAGCCTCCTCCTTGAGAGTAAGGGTGCAACTGGTGCTCGTGCCGACCACGGGAATTCCTCGGCGCACATAGGGCAGCAGCGACTCTACATTATACATGTGTCGGCCCTTCGCTGCCGCAAAGTCGCCGTTCGAAAGCAGGGGCAGACCACAGCACCCTTGCGTGGGGATGATCACCTCGTAACCGTTGCGCTCCAGTACGGCGACGGCGGCCTTACCCACGTGCGGCTCGTAGTACTGGGTACTACAGCCGTGGTAGTAGACCACCTGCTTGCGAGCGCCTACAGGTGGCTGGTGCTTCTTGAACCAGGAGCGGAAGGTGTAGCTACTGGCAGACGGCAGCGGCGCGGCGCGGTGGATCTGCATGATCTGTTCGATCACCCAGCGCAGGGGCGGGATCGACAGGCCGGCATTCACCAGCGGCGCGTGGGGGCCGCAGCTCAATCGCCCAACCACACCGGCGCGGGCGATGATCCGATTGCGTAGGGGCATCCCACGCTCGGCCACGATCTGGGCGCGGGCGCGGGCGTTTAGCTCAACTATCTTTACGCCGGTCGGGCAGACTTCGTTACACACCCGGCAGCCCGAACAGTAATCCACCGAGTTGTCAGGCACCGGCTGGCCCGCGTGGCGGAAGCGCTGGGCCTGCGGCCCAACATACTTCGGGCCAGGGAATTTATCGGTCACGGCGGCCACCGGACATGCCGACGTACAGACGTTGCACTTGATACAGTGATCAAGTGATTGGGTGAGCGAGAACTCAATGTGATCCATGATTAATGCAAAATGCAAAATGCAAAATGCAAAATGCAAAAAATGGCGCGTATGTGTGCCATTTTGCATTTTGCATTTTGCATTTTGCATTCATAACTGCCCAGCCTTCCAGCCGGTTGCGGCGGCGATTCCCTCAAGGGCACCTTCGCGGATGGGGTCGCACCCGGCGAGGGCCGACCCGGCGACGGCGACATTTTCGTAGATCACTTGACCAGCAGCGTCGAGGGGGCGCAGGCTCGCGTCGGCGGCAACGCCGGTGCGAAAGACCGGGTGGCCTGTCTCGTTAAGAAAGCGAGCGGCGAACCAGTCGGCGCGGGCGTTTGGCGTGCGCAGGGGCAGGCCGAGGGCGGTCTCAACCAGGTTGCCAGCGTGGTCAGCGCGCACCCCGCCACCGGCAATCCCGCCCGTGGCCAGGACGTAGCGGGCGGCGGCGTGGCGCTGCTCGCGGGCAGCGGCTTCGCTGTAGATCGCTTCCAAGCGATTGCCCCGGCCCTCGGCGTGCCGCACGAAGGCACCGATCTGGATGCGCCCGCCGACCCGTTGCAGGGCGGTCTCAAGCGCACGGTAGAGCCGCATCCCCGGCACCGAGGCAGGCAGGGTTGGGATCTCAAAAATCAGGGCACCGGCGGCGGCCTGGAGGTCGCTCACCACCTGAGTGGCATTGTCCAACCCGAGTACCGCAGGCATACCAATCCGGCTGTATCTGCCGCGCTGCACCAACTGGCGCAACTGACGGCCCACGTCGGCGCGGAAGGTGGGCCGGTCGAAGAGACGAGCAAAGGAGACCGTGCCAAAATCAAGCGTGCGCTCCGTCGGCGGCACCTGGAGGTAGACACCCTCGGCGGCAAAACCCAGGGCGCACAGGTTTGCGGCAACCAAGGGCGGGAAGAAATCGCGTAGCTCGTGGAAACCAGCAATCAGTAGCGGGCCGCTGCCGTCGCCCGAACGAGGTAACTGGCGAGCGTCACCGGCGGCCATCGTCGCGGGCACCAGGCAGGTCGTCCGCAGGGCACCGACAGCCGTGGGCATCTGTAGGTTGCGGCGCAGACTGCCGACCAGCGGGTAGCCGCCAGCCTCACAGGCGGCGCGCAGGCGACCCGCGCCAGCCTGCACGGCGTCTACGCCAACCAGGGCGTAGGGGTGATCGGGGTGAACAGCGATCAGCGACTCGATCTCGGCCAGCGGGTCGCCAGCGCCGATGTCGAAGAGATCCAGGCAGCCAGCAGCCCAGTGGGTGGCCCCGTGGCCCTTTGAAAGGGACAGCACCCGCTCGCCCGCCTCGGCCCGCCCGATGGCAGCCAGCATCCCGGCAATCCCCGCACCGATGACTATCGTGTCGTAGTTCATGGCGTTTCCACGTAGGGGCGAAGCTTCGCCCCTACCTCTCCTCGGTCACGAGGCCACCGCCCTGTTCCGCGTGGGCGCTCAGGCGGTGGGCACCCATCACATTCACGTAGATCAGCTCGTCGAGACGAGCCTGGCGCAACTGGTCGCCCCAGAGTACCGGGGTTAATCCCTTCCAGCGTTCCTGGAGGAAGTGCAGCATGGCCGCGTTGGCGTGTTCAATGCCAAAGGCTGGACGATCTGCGCTGGCCCCCTGCGCAACCTGGGCACGCTGCTCGTAGAGCAGGGCCGTGGTACGGTAGATGCACCAGCCGCCTTGGCACGGACCCATGCCCATCCGCACATCGCGGCGGATGTCGTCGAGGTTGCTGGCACCGCTGTTGATCGCGGCCTGGATGCGGGTACGCGAGACCAACTCGCACTCGCAGATCAGGTCACCGTAGGCGTGTTCTTCCTCGATAGCGGCCAGGGGCTTGCCCAGCCAGTAGAGCTTCTCCGCGCCTTCACCCGCATGGTTCCCGCTGCGGTGCTCGAAGTCCGGCACCGGCATCGGCTCGTCGGCGGTGCGACAGGGCTGCGTATTGCCCAGTCGGTGCGCGATCTCGTCCACCGCATCCTTGGCCATCAGCCGGTAGGTCGTCCACTTGCCGCCAACCATCGAGATCATGCCGTCTACACCATCGCGCTGCTGGTGATCCAGCAGCTTGTAGGTACGGCTGATGTCGCGGTCGTTAGCCACATCCTGATCTTTGTAGAGCGGGCGGACACCTGCCCAGGCCCGCAGGGCGCGGTGCTGCGTGAAACCCGGCACCAGCTTCTCGCCCTCTTCGAGCATGAGTTGCACCTCGTGCGGCTCAATCCCGTAGACATCCGGGTCGGGCACGTGGATGTCGGTGGTGCCAATCACCGCGACCGTGTGGATAGGCACGATGATGTCGCCGTCGGCGGGCAGCTTGCAGCGGTTGATCACCGTGTTGACCATACGGTGGCTCATTGCCACCATCGTGCCCTTGCCAGGAACAACCGTGACCTTCACGCCAGCCAGGGCAGCGATCTGTCCAGCCCAGGCTCCGGCGGCGTTGAGGATAAAGCCGCAGTCGATGTATTTTCGCTCACTCGTGCGTAGATCTTCCACGACGGCGGCAACCACGTGGTCGCCCGTGCGGATCAGATCGACTACACGGTGGTAGGTGAAAATCTGGGCACCATAGGTACGAGCCGAGAGCGCATTCGTGTGCGCGGCCAGAAACGAGTCTGCCGAGCCATCAGGCACCTCAAAGACCCGCGAGATTCGCGGGTTGAGGGCCGGTTCGCGGCGCAGCATCTCGGCTACAGGAATCTCATGGACGGGTACCTCGGTCTTGCGGCAGTTGGCCGCAAAAATATCGCCATAACTCGGGTCGTCCCAGGGAGTAATCACAAAGAAACCCGAGGTATCCTCAAGGCAGTGCGGCATAATCCGGCGCAGGATGGCATTCTCGTGGGCGCACTCCGTAGCCGACTGCGGATCCTTGGTGACATAGCGCCCGCCGGAGTGCAGCAGCCCGTGGTAGCGCCCGGTGGTGCCGTGGGTCAGGTCGCCCTTCTCCACCAGCACGGCGCGCATCCCGCGCATCGCCAGGTCGCGCAGACAGCCGAGGCCGGTGGCCCCGCCGCCGATCACCAGGACTTCAGTTGAGATCGTTTGCATCACGCCCCCGTTTGACAGGGTGACTTGGTGACTTGGTGACTTGGTGACTTGGTGACTTGGTGACTTGGTGACTTGGTGACTTGGTGACTTGGTGACTTGGTGACTTGGTGACAGCTTCGCTGCTCTCGCATTCCTGCTTGTCACCGCGTCACC
>CAIRFY010000188.1 GCA_903877945.1 uncultured Oscillochloris sp.
GCGTGACAATTCAGCGCCGAAACGATGACGCGGTGAGGCGCTCCGTATCGCCTCATCGCCTCATCGCCGACGCCACCAGTGGCGAAAGTTGGGCAGCCATAGAGGTGAGGCGCTCCGTATCGCCTCATCGCCTCATCGCCTCGGCGCATCATCGCAAGACTGTAAAGCTGAATGTGCCCATTTTGAAACATGCCTTAGGGTGAAAGAGTCAGCTACGCTGGCTCTTTCACCCTAAGATATGCGGGGTTTTAGGACGGCAGCCCTACATCTAAAAGGATACGACGATGGTGTCTGACCGCAACAACCCCTTCCTCATCGCGCAGCAGCAGTTCGACATCGCCGCCGATATTCTTGGTCTGCCTGACAGCATCCGCGCTATACTGCGGGTGCCCCAGCGCGAGCTGACGGTGAATTTCCCGGTGAAGATGGACAATGGTGATACGCGCATGTTCACTGGCTACCGTGTGCAACACAACCTCGGTCGCGGCCCGGTGAAGGGCGGCATCCGCTACCACCCTCATGTAGACATCGATGAGGTGCGCGCCCTGGCGATGTGGATGACCTGGAAGTGCGCCCTGGTAAACATCCCTTACGGTGGAGCCAAGGGCGGCGTGATCGTCGAGCCCAAGCAGCTCTCGCTGGGCGAGCTTGAGCGCCTCACCCGGCGCTTCGCCACGGAGATCTCGATCCTGCTCGGTCCCGAAAAGGATATTCCCGCACCTGATATGGGGACGAATGCCCAGATGATGGCCTGGATAATGGACACGATCTCCATGCACCGTGGCTACACCGTACCCGCCGCAGTCACCGGGAAGCCGGTGAACATCGGCGGCTCCCATGGCCGCGTGGAGGCCACCGGGCGCGGCGTGATGCTGATGGTGCGCGAGATCGTCCGCCTCCTCGGTCGTGACCTCGATGGCCTGCGCGTGGTCGTCCAGGGCTTCGGCAATGTCGGCAGCACGGCGGCCTTCCTGCTTCACCAGATCGGCTGTAAGGTGGTCGGTATTTCCGACGCCACCAGCGGTTACTACAGCCCCGCCGGCCTCGATATTCCGGCCATGCGTACCTTCACCAACCGACACTCGTTCCGTATGTTGGAGGGCTACAGCGCATCCGATGTCGAGCAGATCAGTGGCGCGGCCTTGCTGGAACTGGACTGCGATGTGCTGATCCCCGCCGCAATTGAGAACCAGATCACCGAGCAGAACGCCGGACGTATCCGCGCCCGTGTGATCGTCGAAGGGGCCAACGGCCCCACCACGCCCGACGCTGACCTGATCCTCGCCGAGCGCGGGGTGACCATTGTGCCCGATATTCTGGCTAACTCCGGCGGTGTGATCGTTAGCTACTTCGAGTGGGTGCAGGGTCTTCAGGAGTTCTTCTGGGACGAACACGATGTGAACGAAAAGCTGGAGCGGATCATTGTCGGCGCATTTACCCAGGTCTGGCAGATGGCCGTCGAACGCAAACTGACCTTGCGCACCGCCGCCTACCTCCTGTCCGTCCAGCGCGTCGCCGATGCCAATCAGACCCGTGGAGTGTATCCTTGAGAATGCAAAATGCAAAATGCAAAATGCAAAAGTTACGGAAGTCGCGGAAGTCGTGGAAGTCGTGCTGTGACCTGTGTGTGACACCTCGCTGCTTCTGACATTTTGCATTTTGCATTTTGCATTTTGCATTAGGAAGAGACCAATGGATCGGCTGATACTCTGGGATGTGGACGGGACACTCCTGACGACGGACGGGATTGCGGCGGCGGCGATGCAGGCGGCGATGCGCCAGGTGGTCGGCCCATCGGCACCGATGGAGCGTACTTCGTATGCCGGGAAGACCGATTGGTTGATCATCCGCGAGAGCTTCCCCAGTTTGGGCGGCGATGGGGTGGCCGAGCGGCTCCACGAGTTTATCGCGGCCTACTGCGCTGGACTGGAGCTTCAGCGCGCGGCCCTGGCTGCCCGTTCGCGGGTCTTCGGTGGTGTGTCCGTGCTGCTAGAGGCTCTCCAGACCACGGCGCGCCAGGCTCCTCTCACCGGCAATATTGTGGCGGCGGCGCGGATCAAGCTGGAGTGTACCGGCCTGCTGCACCTGCTCGATGTAGAGGCCGGAGCCTACGGCGACGACCACTACGACCGGGCGGCTCTGGTGCCGATTGCCGCCGGGCGCGCCGCCGCACGCTACGGGCGAACCTTCAGCGGCCCCCAGATCGTGATTGTCGGCGACACGCCCAACGACATCGTCTGTGGCAAGGCCAACGGCGCACGCACCGTGGCCGTGGCCACCGGCCCCTACTCGCTGGCGGAACTGGCCGCCTGCAGCCCTGACGTGGCCCTGCCCGACCTGAGCGATACCGACGCTGCTCTGGCGGCGATCCTGGGGTAGAGTCTACCTGGGGGCTGAGGTTTTCAGTTGCCCCCCGGCTGGCGACTGAAGTCGCGCCGGAGGGCGCTGCGCGCCGGGCGTCGGCCTTCGCCGACGCCGGATGCCGGACGCCGGATGCCGGATGCCAGCCAGATCCGCCCGCGCCGGGGGCGGTCGGTCAGATTCCGTGGCAGACCACGTCATCACCGTATACAATTCGGCTATGATTCAACGCATCAACCACGTAGCAGCCATGATCGTCGTGGCCGTGATCCTTCTTTCCGCACCGGCCACATCCGCGCAGCCCAGCACGATGAGTCCCTTCGGCACGACAACATCCTCCGCACCGGCCACATCCGCGCAGCCCAGCACGATCAGCATGTTTGGCATGAACACCTACTTCAGCGGTCGCGAGCGGATCAGCCGCGACGGTGATGCGGGCGTGGCCACGCTGGTCGCCAAGGGCCGCCAGATCGGGGCTGCGTGGGCGCGTGAGGAGATGAGCTGGGGGAACATTGAGCGCAATGGCAAGGGCATCTGGAGCTGGGATCTCTTCGACCAGCGGCTTGGCGAAGCGGCCCAGGCGGGGTACGGCATCGTGGGCATGCTGCTCACCACGCCCGCGTGGGCCACGGTGAGCGACTGTAGCCAGCGTATGGTGCGCTACGCCTCTGCCGGTGTCTATGCGGCCGACTACTGGTGCCCACCGGCAAACCCGCAGGATTTCGCCGACTATGTGCGGGCCGTGGTGGAACGCTACGACGGCGACGGCATCAACGACGCGCCGGGATCGCCCCGTGTGGCCGTCTGGCAGATCTGGAACGAGCCGAATGCGTGGGAGACGTGGCCGGGCAGCCCGGCGGAGTTCGCTTCGATCTGGCAGGCTGGCTACGCCGCCGCCAAGGCCGCCGACCCGACGGCGATTGTCACCTCGCCCGGCCTCTATATCTTCGACGGGCAGTGGCGCGATGGTGTGGGCCACGGCGACGGGCTGCGCTTCCTCAATGATGTTTTGGCCGCACGCCCAGCGATCTGGGCCAGCTTTGATGTCCTGGCTGTCCACCCCTATATGCCCGACGTGGCTCCTGATAAGCCCGGCCTCTACGGTTCCATCAGTTTGTGGGGTCGTCTGAATATGGCTCGGTTATGGCTCAACAGCCACACCGCCAGCTACGGCGGATCGCCGCGCCCCCTCTGGGTAAGCGAGATTGGCTGGCCAACCTGTACCGCCGCCCAGTCATACTGCACGGTCGCGGCAGCGCCACAGCTCAACGCTATCGGGCTAGACGCCCTGGTCGGCAAGAGCGAAGATCAGCAGGCCAACTACCTCGTGCGGGCCTACGCTATTGCGATGGCCCTTGGAGTTCAGCACGTGAGCTGGTTTCAGCTTGAGGATAAGTTCGATGGCTCGGCAAAGAACTTCTGGCAGGAAGCGGCGATCTTCGGCACTGTCAGCGAGGGCTACCGGGCAAAGCCAGCCGCCCTTGCATACGCGACAATGGTGGGGGTACTCGCGGGGGGGGCACGTTTTCTCGGCCTTGGGTCACTGAACACCTTCGGCTACAGCCCGACATCCTTAGTCCCCTCTGCCCGCTTTCACCTGCGTTTTCTCACCAGCGACAACCAGCTTGTCGATCTGCTCTGGAGAAATAGCGGGAATGAGACGGTCAATCTGCCGCTGGAGCCAGGCCGCACGGCGGCTCTACGCGACCGATCAGGCAACCTGCTGAACACCTTCGTTAGCGGCGGATCGGCCCGGCTCGCGCTCAATGAAAGCCCGATCTACCTGATCCAGAACACTGCTCCTGGGCTGAGCATGACCCCCAATAGCATAACCAGCTTGATGCAATCAGGTGCCCCCCAGCAGCGCGTAACGATCACGGTGAGCAATAGCGGATCCGGTGCGATCACCTGGAGCGCCACGACGAATGCCGGCTGGGCGAGTGTGGAGACGCCTACTGGCCAGGGATACCGTAGCACCCTGAACCTCAGCCTCAGCCCGACTGGCCTAGCGCCTGGTAGCTACAACGCCATCCTGCACGTCACCAGCGGTGCCATCGCACAAGATATTCCGCTGCGCCTGGTGGTAAGTACCACCCTGTGGCGCAGCTATCTTCCGTTCGTGGGACGATAGGCGTGGTGACAATAGAGCATAAGTAACGCGGAGCGAAGCGAAGTGTCCCGACCGGGATTCTTCGCTTCGACAAGGTTTCAGGTGCCAGGTTTCAGCTTTACCGTGTGGTGATGAGGCGAGGATGCGACGAGGCGATGCTATCGCATCCTCGCCTCATCACGTCCCCGCCAAACGGTAAAGCTGTTCTGAACCATGTCTTCGCTCAGAATGACAGGATTTCTCATAGCGTGACTGCTGCGGTATTGCCGAGGAAGTCTTGTTGTCGTAGGTGGTATACTCCTCTTCATGATTTTGACTCGCACCATTACCCTCATCCGCCCCGGTCGGGTTGACTACACACAGGCATGGGCGTGGATGCGCCAGCTCGCCGCCGACCGCTCGGCAGGCCGCGCCGACGACAGCCTGCTCATTCTGGAGCACCCGCCGACAATTACCCTCGGTAATAAAGCCCGGCCTGAGCATATCCTGATCGCATCCGAGGTTCTCGCCGCCCGTGGGGTGTCCATCGTTCAGGTTGATCGTGGCGGCGATGTGACCTACCACGCCCCCGGCCAGATCGTGGGCTATCCGATCCTGAAGCTCTCGCAGCACGGTGGCGATATTGGGCGCTATGTGCGCAACCTTGAGGAGACGATCATCCGCACCCTGGCCGACTTTGGGGTAACTGGCGAGCGTATCCCTGGACTCACCGGGGTCTGGGTGGGCGGCGGCACGGCCAAGGTCTGCGCAATCGGCGTGAAGCTGAGCGCCGCCGGGGTCACGAGCCACGGATTCGCCCTCAACGTCAACCCGGATCTCGCTGGTTTCGCCCAGATTGTGCCTTGCGGGATCAACAACCGCGCCGTCACG
Organism: uncultured Oscillochloris sp.; assembly: GCA_903877945.1. Taxonomy (GTDB): domain Bacteria; phylum Chloroflexota; class Chloroflexia; order Chloroflexales; family Chloroflexaceae; genus Oscillochloris. Next base: position 5,342 of record CAIRFY010000188.1, read on the forward strand.
TCGCTCAGCGCCCTCCTGAAACGTGATGTCGCCCCCGCCGAGGTGGAGCCCGCTCTCCTTCGTCATTTCGCCGCCGTTTTCGACGTGGCACCCGTAGAGGCGAAGCATCGCCCGCCTATGGACGCGGAAGTTCCCCACGGGTCAAGTGGCGATGATTCGCCCTTACAATAAGCGAGGCATCCGATGTTTATTGATGTCCAGACTGCTGACCTGCCCGCTCTGATCGCCGAGGCCACCGTCCTGGGTGCCGATATTGAGGGTCGCTTCCGTGACCTGAGCGTTGCCCAGCTCAACTGGAAGCCGAACGACAAAGAGTGGAGCATCGGCTACTGTCTTGAACACATTATCATCGTCAATGCGGGCTACTTTGCGCCAATTGGCAAAATCCTTGATGGCACCAAGACGACCTCCTTCTGGGAACGTCTGCCGCTGCTGCCGGGATTCTTTGGCTCGCTGCTGATCCGCACGCTGGAACCCGGCGCCAAGGGCTTTGTGCCCGCGCCGAAGGTCTTCTTACCTAGCTCCAGCGATATTCCTTCCGACATTGTGGCCCGCTTCGCCGCCCAGCACCGCGACATGCTCGCCTTGATGGATCGCTGCCGACCTCTCGATGTCGCCCGGATTGTGATCTCCTCGCCCGCCGCCGATGTTGTCACCTACAGCCTGCTCGACGCCTTCCGAATCATCGTCGTGCATCTCCAGCACCACATCAACCAGACATCGAAGATCCTCGCGGTACCTGAGTTCCCCCGTGACTGAGGGTGATAGCGAAGTTGGCAGTTGCCAACAAAAAAGCGCGGGAAGGCGGGAGCGTACTACGCTCCC
>CAIRFY010000189.1 GCA_903877945.1 uncultured Oscillochloris sp.
CCAAACTGTCAAGCTGAAACCTGGCACGTGAAACCTTGTCTATTGCGAAATAACGCTGCGGCCTTATCCGGCTAAAGCCTTGACTCCACACAACAACCCCAAGAGGATTGCTATACCATCCCCCTACTCCTCTTCGTCGGCCTGGTCGTTCTCAGCCACAGGCGCAGCGGCACCCTGCGCCGCCGCCCGCTCCAAGTTCAGCGCCAGCAATCGGGCCAGGATCTCGTCGTCGCTCAGGGTGTCGGGCCAGCCGTAGGCCGCGAATACCGCCGCGTCGAGCGTGCGATGCGCCACACTCAGCCAGTCGGGACGGGCGTTGTAGAGGTTGGTGAGGGTGCGCTTTTTAAGTTCGGCCTCGCTCACGTCAGGTGGATTGAGCCACTCGTCGCGCAGACGCACCAGTTCGCGGGCGGCATCGGCGATGGCCTTGACCAGCGGGCTGTCGGTTGGTTCTTGGCCGGGAGGCCAGGGAAAGGGGTAGGTTTCGAAGCAGGTGGTAGCATTGTAGGTTGGATCATTTCCTACTCCATGACTCCCCGCCATACGTAACGACCAAAGCTCATGTACCATAGAATGTAACACGCCAAAGAAGTAATCATCAGTCCGAGCAAACACATACAAGCGCGCCGCTGGAAGTACATATGCAGGTAGCCAAACAAAGAGGCGATGCTTTGCGACAAGAACGGTCGCTATGTATCGTGGTAGGCCCGCAAGAGCTTTCCGCATTGCTGGCCTTGGACGTTCGTGTATCCACCACATTGTTGCATGACTAGCACTCTTATTGCGCATCCGTGCGGACATAACATGCTTGCGGAGATAGGTATATGGTGCCTCGTATTGGGCCGCTTCTTCTTCTGTTTTTTCAACACCGAAGTCAATAATCCACTTATGGCGCGGGCGATCAGTAATATCCTCACCTATGAGCCAAGGACGAACAACATCGGAGTTTGGGATGCCACTTTTATTCGGTGGGGCATTGAGCAGTTGATCGGCTATACTCGTAGAGACATCGGAAGCACCTGCTTTCGTGATACCCATGAAAACAATATTCGCGTTTTCTGGTAAACGCTTTACATCGGAGATACTCTGCGCGGCGGATAAGTCTTCGCTAATCCCTGCGACAGGTATCCCATCAAGTATGAAACCTTGCTCAGTGCCATCATCAAAGCAAACGATTGAGATGCGGACTGATGCACCATCAAGAATCCATCGCTTATCACTCCACGCCTGGAAAATGTTGCCTGTGGACTGAATATGTGCTAATACAGCACGATTATTCTTCTGTCGAATAACTTTGGTTGCTAGTAACCCAACACGCTTTGTTTTCTTACCTTCAATACTAGCCCGTGCTCGTTCAAACCAGTACGTCACTAAATCAGCGCCACCAGGTACGCGCCCTGCATAGAGTTGCCTTAGCGCCTTAGTATATGCATTGCCAAGCTCTGTTCGCATGTTCTTTGCGCCCAAAAACGGCGGGTTGCCGATAATCACATCCACCGCTATCCACTCCGGCTCAACTGGATTCCCGTCGGTGTCGAAGGCAAGGATCGCGTCCTTGCACTCAATCGAGTGGAGCGTCTGCAAGATCGGCTCAATCGGCTGTCCCTCCAGCCAGCCGTTCAGGCGTAGCCATTGGAGATGACCGATCCACACCACCACCTGGGCCAGTTCGGCGGCGAAGGGGTTTTTCTCGATGCCGTGGAGTTGTAAGGGCGTCACACCCAACTCGGGCTGGGTCAGACCAAGGCCACCGGCGTAGCGCCACACCTCCTGTTCCAGATCTTTGAGTTGGTGTAGAGCCACGTAGAGGAAGTTCCCAGACCCACAGGCCGGGTCAAGCACCCGCACTTTCGAGAGTGTCTCCATAAAGTCAAAAATCATCGCCTCGGCGACACTGCGGAGCTTCTGGCGAGATGCGCCGCTCGTCGTCTGCCACTGCGTATGCAGGGCGGCCACGCCTGCTTGCACTGCCTCCCACTCGCGGCGGTAGGGCAGCATCAGCACCGGCTCAACAATCAACAGGATGTCATCGCGGCTGGTGTAGTGAGCGCCAAGCTGCGCCCGCTTGCGGGGATCAAGGCTGCGCTCAAAGAGCGTACCGAAAATGGCTGGCTCGACGCTCGACCAGTCCAGCTTGGCTACCTCGTTCAAAAGCTGGAGTTCATCGGCATTGAGCGGAAGCGCCGTCGCATTCTCAAAGAGCCAGCCGTTGAAGCAGGGAATCTTATTGCCAGGGCCGAAGTAGCCGCCGGACTTCATCGTCTGAAAG
>CAIRFY010000190.1 GCA_903877945.1 uncultured Oscillochloris sp.
GCCGCGTCCCCGCGTCCCCGCGTCCCCGCGTCCCCGCGTCCCCGCGTCCCCGCGTCCCCGCGTCCCCGCGTCCCCGCGTCCCCGCGTCCCCGCGTCACCTCCTCCGCCCCACCACAGCGAAGAGCGGGTCGCTCAGCCAGCGATGGGGCGAGCGGTCGATCCCACGGATGTCGGTGAAGCGGTCGGAGCGGGCGAAGTACTGCTTGACCAGAGTCACATGCTCGGCATCGCTGGTGCTGACCCAGATCTGCACAGCCTTGCTGGGGAAGCAGCGGTTCGAGAAGGTGACGACAAAGGGCGCGCCGGGCCTCAGTACGCGACCGACCTCGGCGAAGACTTCGACCGGGCGAGTGAGGTACTGCACCGAGACCGTACAGAGTGCGCCGTCGAACGAGGCGTCGGGGAATCCCAGCTTCGGCGTGACGTTGAGGTCGTGGACGAGGTGCTGATCAAGCTGCTCGTTCAGGCGCAGCTCATCTTCGTTCAGGCCCAGGCCGACGAGATGGGCTACCGGGAGATCAGTGGGGATGTGGCTGTGGTAACTGCTCATCAGGTCGAGGATGCGCCCGCCGGGCGGCATCTCCTCGCGAAAAACCTGGCCGAGAGCGCGGCATGCCGCCTCGTCGATGTGGGCGGTGAGGCGAGGGTAGAGGTAGAAATACTGGTCGTCGCTCTCATCGTAGCGTCTGAAATAGTCCGGCGGGAAGCTGTTCTCAAGACACAAGGTTTATTCTCCTTCGTTCAACCCCGCCGAAAATTGCTGGTATAGTATAGGCTCAGTTTTCTCTGTGGCGCAAGGTCATTGCGAATTTGCAATCTGCAATCCACAATGGAGGGGGCGAGCTATGCGAGCGATCCGCATCCATACGACGGGCGGGCCAGAGGTCTTGTGCTATGAGGATGTGCCTACGCCCGAGCCGGGGCCGGGCCAGGTGCGGGTGAAGGTGACAGCCACGGGCCTGAACTACATCGAGATGTACCACCGCACCGGGCTCTACCCGCAGCCGCTGCCCTTTACCCCCGGCGGCGAGTTTGCGGGTACGGTGGACGCTCTTGGCCCTGAGGTGAGTGGCTTCGCCCTGGGTGAGCGTGTAGCCACCGCCTCGGGTGTGGGCGGCTACGCCGAGTACGCCCTGGCCCCCGCCGATAAGCTCGTCGCCGTGCCCGAGGGCGTGGATCTGCACCTGGCCGCCGCCGTGATGCTTCAGGGCATGACCGCGCACTACCTGGCCTACAGCACCTACCCGCTCAAGGCCGGTGAGACCTGCCTGATCCACGCGGCGGCCGGCGGGGTCGGCCTGCTGCTGACGCAGATCGCCAGCCGCCTGGGCGCACGGGTGATCGGCACCGTCGGATCGCCGGAGAAGGCCGAACTGGCCCGCGCCGCTGGAGCCAGCGAGGTGATCTTCTACCGCAACGAACCCGTCGCCCCGCGTGTGCGTGAACTGACCGACGGGCGCGGTGTGGATGTGGTCTACGACTCGGTGGGCCAGGACACCTGGGAGGGTAGCCTCGACAGCCTGCGCTCACGCGGCATGATGGTGACATTTGGCAACTCCAGCGGTCCCGTGCCGGCGGTTAGCCCGCTCGTACTCAGCGGCAAAGGCTCGCTGTTCCTGACCAGGCCGACGCTGGGGCACTACATTGCCACGCCCGAGGATTTGGCCTGGCGTGCGGGCGACCTGTTCGGCTGGATAGTCGCCGGTGCGCTGAGCGTGCGGGTGGATCGCCGCTTCCCCATGTCCGACGCTGCCGACGCCCACATTGCCCTCCAGGGTCGGGCGACGGCGGGCAAGGTGCTGCTGGTGCCGTAGTCAATGCAAAATGCAAAATGCAAAATGCAAAATGCAAATCTGAGGATCGTATGCGTGTTGTGATGAAGTTTGGCGGCACCTCGGTCGGCAGCGCCGACGCGATCCGCCAGGTTGCCGCGATTGTGAGTGCCACCCACCGCGACCACGAGGCTGTGGTGGTGGTATCGGCGATGAACGCCCCTGACCTGCGCACAACGGACTCGTTGATCGCCGCCGCCCACGCGGCCGCCGGAGGCGATGGTGATGCGATGGCGCATATGGCTCCGCGTCTGCTGGAGTTACATATGCGTGCTGCCGCTGAGCTGGCCTCGTCCGCTGAGTGCGCCGCTCTTGAGTCCGAACTGCGGGCCTTGCTCGACTACCTGAGCGACCTGGCGCGCAGTATCGCGGTGCTAGGCGAGCTGACGCCACGGGCACTGGATCTGTTCAGCGGCCTGGGCGAGCGGATCAACGCCCGCCTGATCGCCGCCGCCCTGCGCGGCGCGGGCGTGTCCGCCCAGGCTATCGACGCCACCGGCCTGATCATCACTGATAATCGCTACGGTGCCGCTTCGCCGCTGATGGAGGAGACGACCGCGCTTTCCCACGAGCGTCTGCTGCCTCTGCTGGAGGTCGGCATTGTGCCGGTTGTCACCGGGTTTATCGGGGCCACGCGAGCCGGGGTGCCCACCACCCTCGGGCGCGGCGGCAGCGACTACTCCTGCTCCATCCTCGGGGCCAGCCTCGACGCGGACGAGGTCTGGTTCTGGAAGGAGGTGGACGGGGTACTCACGGCCAACCCGAAGATTGTGCCCGAGGCGCGCTCCCTGCGGATGCTCTCGTACAGTGAGATGGCTGAACTGGCCTACTACGGGGCCAACGTGCTGCACCCGAAGACGGTACAGCCCCTAGTGCAGCGGCGCATCCCCATCCGCATCCGCAACACCTTCAACCCCGATCACCCCGGCACACTGATCGGCGAGGGCCGGGGCGACCGCACGGCCCGCGCAGTCACGGCGATCAAAGAGGTGAGCATGATCACCGTGGGCGGGCCGGGGATGCTCGGTCTGTCAGGGGTGGCGGCGCGGATCTTCGGGGCGGTGGCCCGCGCCCACGTCAACATCCTGCTGATCTCGCAGGCCAGCAGCGAGCAGAGCGTCTGTCTGGCCGTGTCTCGCGCTGAAGCCGTTGCCGCCGAGGCCGAGCTGCGCAAGGAGCTCTCTGACGAGTTCTCTGACCAGGATGTGGAGCATATCGAGGTGCTAGAGTCGGTGGTGATCGTGGCCGTGGTTGGCTCGGGTATGCGTGGCACCCCCGGTATTGCCGGGCGCGTCTTCGGGGCTATGGGCAACGCCGGGATCAATGTGATCGCCATCGCCCAGGGCAGCACCGAGAACAACATCTCCCTCGTCGTCTCCGCCGCCGACGGCGATGAGGCGGTGCGGGCCATCCATCGCGGGTTCGATCTGTAGGGGCGCACGAGTCCCGTGAGAAATCCACCGCCGAACAGCCCTCACCCCCCCCTCTCCCTGAATGGGAGAGGGGGAGTCGGATGCGTCCTGAGGCAAAAATTAGCGTCTCACCATAGGCACATAGATCTGCACGCCGATCTGCGGCAGTGCAAACACGCCCGATTGCTGCCAAGACACCGTATCAACGCCAATCGCAAGCCCGTTCCCGATGACATATGAGGACAGCAGGCCGGTCGCGTCGCGGTAGAACTCGTGCGCCCACCCGAGTGGGAACGCCGCAGATGGCTGCCACGGTCCAAATGGCGATACCGCCCAGCGCCAGCGTGTGCCGTTACCCGTAGCTCCTGTCGCGTTGTAGAACAAGTAGAACAGCCCACTCTGCTCAATAACGTAGGGCGATTCGGGCACCCTCCCCGGCTCAGCGGCCTGATAGGTTGCACCCAGATCGTACCACGGCCCAGCGGGATTCTCGGCCATCGCCACGCCGATGATCGGGCCGCTATTGTCGGCCCCGGTGTAGTAGAGATAGTAGCGCCCGTTGTACGTCAGCACCATCGGATCGCGGCAGTCTGACCATGTGGTTGGCCCCGGATAGTATGCATCAGGGTGGTGCGGGCGAAAAACGACCCCTTGCTTCTGCCAGCTTTGCGGGTCAGCAGGGTTCGTGCTGGTCGCCAGCATAATCGTCTGGGCGATCTGCGTATTCACCCCGGTGTAGTACATGTAAAAAGTGTTGCCTACATTGATCACGTGGGGTGCCCAGACATATGCCTCGTCGGCTTCGCCCGGCCCACCGTGGCGCAGCGGCGTCGCCAGTTCCTCCCAGGCGCAAAAATCACGTGTACGGGCATACGCAAACTGGAACTCGCCCCGGTCGGTGAGTGCGGGCAGATCGATGCGGATGGAAACCAGGTAGTACCAGCCCTCAAAGGAGAAGAGGCTGTGATCTTTGAGCTTCACCTGAGGCAATGCGAAGGGGGTATGGCAGGCTAACCCCGTCGGTGCGGGGGAGCCTTGCGCCGGGGGCCATTTAATAGTTTGATCCGCCGCGCTGGTGATCTGGATAATCAATATGAGTGCCAGGAAGAATCTCATGAAAAAAATGCTTAGGCATGTTTCAATCTAGCTTGACAGTTCAGCGATGAAACGATGACGCGGTGAGGCGTTCCGTATCGCCTCATCGCCTCATCGCCTCATCGCTGAACTGTCAAGCTGAATGTACCCATTTTGAAACATGCCTTAGGCATGGTTCAAACCAGCTTGATAGTCTGCCGCC